>NZ_JBGLYS010000030.1:0-89172 GCF_047304155.1 Rhizobium sp. Rhizsp42
TTTTATTTCCCCCGGGGGGCCCTCCGCGCCCCTATCATTCGCCGGGGCGCGGGGGGGGGGGGCGGGGGGGCCGCCGGCCCGGGGCCCGCGCCATCTTGTTGCCCTCGAGCGCCGTGACGATCGAGGCGCTTTCGCCGGGCGTGTTCAGGAGGATCGATGTCGTGGAGCCGCCATACATGCCGCCATAATAGATGCCGGCGAACATGATCAGCGAGCCGGTCGCGTCGAGCTGGTAGGTGACGGGCAAAAGAAGCGCCACTGTTGTGGCCGGGCCGATGCCGGGCAACACGCCGACCATGGTGCCGAGCGTGACGCCGATCAGCGCATAGAGCAGGTTCATCGGCTCCATCGCCGAGACCAGGCCCTGTAGAAGAAATTCGAATGTGCTCATGATGCTACTCTCAAGGCTCCCGTCAATGGATCAGGTGTTCCAGCGGTCCCGCCGGAAGCGAAAGCTGAAGCACAACGGCAAAAAGCCAGTAGATGCCGAGACAGATGACGATGCCGACAGGAATGCTGATCCAGATCCTGCGGGCGCCGAAGCCGGCGGCGGCAAGTCCGAACAGGGCGCCTGTGGCGATCGAAAAGCCGAGCGGCCGGATCAGCACCATCTGCGCGACGAGACCGGCAACGACCCAGACCACCGGGCCAAACTCCTGGCGCTCGCGCTCGGGGAAATCGCGACGGAACGCGGCAAAGACGGTCCAGATCCCCAGGCCGACGAGAACGTAGGCGATCCAGTGCGGCACCGTCGCCGGGCCGACCTGCGAATAGCCCGTCGTCTCGTTGAGGCGCGCCACGTCGAAGAAGACGACGGCCGCCATGGCGACCAGCACGGCGGCAATAACAAGCGCCGCCCAATCAGGGCGGCGCTGTTGCGATGTCACTTGGTTTTCGGGGTTCATTTAACCAGTCCGATGTCTTTCAGGATCGTTTCCGTCGCGGAAATGTCCTGCGCGAGCTGTGCTTCGAATTCCGGACCGGAGAGATAGGTGTCCATCCAGCCCTTGGTCTTCAGGTTGTCCTGCCAGGTCTTCGACTTGGCGAGCTTCTCGACATCATCGGTCACGGCCTTCTTCTGCTCGTCGGTAAGGCCGGGAGCAGCGGCAACCATGCGCCAGTTCTGCAGCACGACGTCGAAGCCGGATTCCTTCAGCGTCGGCGCATCGATGCCGTCGACCTTCTTGTCGGCAGAGATCGCCAGCAGGCGCAGCGCGCCAGCCTTGATCTGGCCTTCGAATTCGCCATAGGACGATACGCCGGCCGTCACCTGACCGCCGAGGATGGCGGCCAGAGCCTCGCCGCCGCCGGAAAAGGCGATGTAGTTGATCTTGGTCGGATCGGCACCGGCCGCCTTGGCGAGCAGACCGACGAGAATGTGGTCGGTGCCGCCGGCCGAACCGCCGCCCCAGGAAACCGCACCCGGATTTTCCTTCAGCTTGGCGACGAGATCGGCGACCGTCTTGATATCGGAATTCGCCGGCACGACGATGGCCTCGTATTCGCCGGTCAGACGGGCGATCGGGGTAACGTCCTTGAGGGTCACCGGCGACTTGTTGGTCAGGATGGCGCCGACCATGACATAGCCGCCGACGAGCAGGGCGTTCGGATTGCCCTTCTGCTGGCTGGCGAACTGGGCGATGCCGATCGTGCCGCCGGCGCCCGGCACGTTCATGACCTGAACTTTGCCGGAAATCTTCTCGCTCTGCAGCGAGGTCTGCATGGTGCGGGCCGTCTGATCCCAGCCGCCGCCGGGAGCGGCAGGCGCCATGATCGAATAGTCGGCGGCATAGGCCGGCAGCGCGATGGCCGCCGCGAAAATGCTGGTCAGGAAAATATGCTTCAAGAGACTGTCCTCCATGAGCGCGGTCTGTGACCGCGCGTTGTTCTCGATCGGATCGGAAAGGACAGCGCGCATGGATGCGAAAGCGCATCCGAAATATCTGGCGAAACTCCTCCCGAAACTTCCCCTATCCGCCTCCACGGAGTTGAAGTTCGTCAAAAGGGACCACAACAAGCTGTCATTTAGCTGACACCCCGCGCTTATCCAGTCAGGATGGACACTTTTTTGCCGCAATTCGAATTTGCGCCAGAAACAGCGGATTTCTCGTGCGCGCAGGGAACCCTTGTCGCCTTTCGACGTTAGACTGATGTAATAGGGGAATTTGCGCCATGAGCACGCACATCGACATCAACCAGATCAACGACGACCGCCAGAATGACCGCCTGCGGGAAGTGTGGAGCGTCGCCGATTTTTCGCGCCGTCACCGGCTGGAAAAGGAAGAGGAGCAGCGTCTTCTCAAGCTCTTCGGCTCGTTTGCGACCAAGCAGGAACTGCTCTCGAACGCCCAGCGCCCCTGCCGCTTCCGCTAACAAGCGGAGCGCAGCGCGAACAGGTCAAAACACCCATCCCCGGCGGACACCGCGGGCGCGCTATCGAGTGGCCCGCACATAGGGCATCATACGACGCCGAGGCGGACCTACTTTAACATCAGACAAATGAGATTTTAGAGAGCCGCCCGGCGTCTCACGACGCCAGCGGCATCAGGAAGCGCGGCGAGATCAGCGATTTACCGAAACGGATCGCGGCCGCGTAATCGAGCGCTTCCGATACCTTCTCCGGCCAATGCGGCTTGGAGACGACGCCGACGGCGCTGCGGCTGTTGCGCACCATCTCGGGATTGCCAGTGACGAAGACGACGGTCACGCCATGCTCGCTGGAAAGACGCTCGGCGATCGCGGGGCCGGTCACGCCATCGGCAAGCTGCACATCCACCAGCGCCACTTCTGCCTGCTCGGCAAGCTCCAGCGCTTCGTCCAGCGTTCGGGCCGGGCCGATGACGGTGTGACCGAGATCCTCGACGATGGATTCGAGATCGAGCGCGATCAACAATTCGTCTTCGACAATAAGAATATTCATGCGGTAGTGCCCATATCTGTGGAATGCATGCCAGCCTGAAACTCGAAAACGCGTGACGCCGCGATTGGTTCCCGACCTTTCCAATTTCCTAATATGGAGCCCGAGGGTTAAAAGAATAGTAGCCGCGCCATACCAATTTTGGGCTTTAAATGTTCAATACAAATCCCGGATGTCCCGGCAAAACCGATGAAATCGGGCGAAAATATACTTATGCAACCCATCCGATATAAATGCACCAAAACAACACGCCCAGCGCTTATCTGACGCTGATTTAGCACTTACTGCGTGCGCAGCACCTCGTTCCAATGCGCGATCAGCCGCGCCCGCTTCACCTGGTCGAGATAGACCATCAGGCCGGGGCTGACAGGCACGGGCCTCAACTGCGCACCGAGCAGCGCCTGCATGGTGTTGGCGGTGTTTTCGCCTGTTACTTCGGGGCTGACGGCCGGGATCTGCAGCTCGCGCGCCATGATCGTCTGCCCCTCCTTCGACATGAAGAAGGAAAGATAGCGCCGCCCGAGCTCCGGATTGGCCGCCGCCTGCGGCACCAGCCCGATCCGGGACATCACGACCGTATAGTCCTTCGGCAGCACGATGCCGACCTCTGGATGGCGCTTGGCCCAATCCGCCGCGTATGAGCCGAGAATATTGTAGCCGAGCACGAAACGCCCGTCGGAGACCCGCTCCAGGATCGCCGAGCTCGTCGAATAAAGCTTCACCCCCGCCGCCCCCATGGCGCCGATGACCGACCAGATATCGCCGAATTGCTCCTGGTCACGCGCCATGAACAGGAAGCCGACGCCGGAGCGCTCGATATCATAGGTGCCGATCCGCCCATGCACCGCATCGCCCTTGCGCTTCAGATAATCGACGAACTCGGCGCGTGAGCTCGGCGGCTGTTCATTGACGAAGCTCGGCTTGTGATAGACGAAGACGGCCGGCTCGAAGGTCAGCGCATAGGCGGTGTTGCGCCAGTTCGCCCATTTTGGCCAGATCCCGCTCATCGGCAGGTTGCTCGGCTGCGCATAGCCGTCGTTGGAAAGCTTCACCTGCAGGTCCATCGCCGACGAAAAGGCGAAATCCGCCGTCGGCTTCCCCGCGTCCGTCTCCTGCACGATGCGATCGTAAATCTCCCCGGTCAGCATGTCCTCGTAGGTGACGGCGACGTCGGGATTTGCCTCCTGAAATCCGCGGATCATCGGCTGCGCCAGCGGCTCGTCCAGCGACGAATAGACGACGAGCACGGGTGCCCCGGCATTGCCCGACACCGCCGGATAGAAGATCGGCTCCGCCAGGGCCAAGCCCGGACAGAGCAACATCAACGCAAGTAGTGGCAGTCTCCTCATGCGATGAGAATGCATGACTGCGCGATCAGGCACAAGTGAGCACCACCCGCGCTATCCAGCGGCGCGCGATGCCGCCCATGCTCAATGCCCGCCCAAAGGCGTAACTGTCGCGCGCGACAATCAGCGCCAAAGACGTTAGACTTCCCGCGACCCAGTTGCCCTATCACGCGGAGGCCGCATTGGAGCGACGACTGACAGCCATTCTCGCCGCCGATGTCGTCGGTTATTCCAGGCTGATGGGAATCGACGAGGCTGGCACGCTGAAGGCCTTCAACCGTCACCGCGTCGAGCTAATCGAGCCGGCGATCCTCGAATATGGCGGCCGGGTGGTGAAGCTGCTCGGCGATGGCCTGCTGGTGGAATTCGGAAGTGTCGTCAACGCGGTTGCCTGCGCCGTCGAAATCCAACGCGGCATCGCGGTCAGTAATGCCGAGGTGCCCGAGGAACGCCGCATCCGCTTTCGCATCGGCGTCAATCTCGGCGATGTCATCGTCGAGGGCGGCGATATCTTCGGCGACGGCGTCAATGTCGCCGCTCGTCTCGAAGCCGTCGCGGACCCCGGCGGCATTGCAGTCTCCTCCTCGGTCCGCGACCATGTCGGCGCCCGTCTCGACCTGCGCTTCGAGGATCGCGGCCGTCAGACGCTGAAGAACATCGAGCAGAAGGTCCATGTCTACGCCGTGCTCGTCGATCTCCCCGATCAGAGCACAGGCGTGGCGTCCGAAACGCCCATCGCCGGCACGCGCTCGATCGTCGTGCTGCCCTTCACCAACATGAGCGGCGACCCGGATCAGGAGTATTTTTCCGACGGCCTGACGGAAGACATCATCACCGATCTATCGAAGATCTCGGGCCTGCTGGTCACCCCGCGCAACACCACCTTCGCCTACAAGGGCCGGGCCATGAAGATTGGCCAGATCGCCTGCGAGCTCTCGGTGCGCTATGTGCTGCAGGGCAGCGTGCGCACATCCGGCGGCCGCGTGCGCATCAGCGCCCAGATGATCGACGCCAGCAACGAGGACCACCTCTGGGCCGATCGCTACGACCGCGACCTCACCGACATCTTCGCCATCCAGGACGAGATCGCCCATGCGATCGTCGGCCAGCTGAAGGTCAAGATGCGCCCGGAGGAAGTGCGCGCGCTGGAAAGCGACCCCACCACCAATGTCGAGGCCTACACCTACTATCTGCGCGGCCGCAAATTCGCCCGCACCATGACCATGTCCTATCTGATCATGGCGAGGCGCATGTTCTACAAGGCAGTCGAGCTCGATCCGAATTATGCCCGCGCCTATGCCGGCATCGCCGATTGCGACAGCGCGCTTTACATCTGGTACGCCGCCGAGCTGCCGATCGACGAGATCCTCGAGATGACCGCCAAGGCGCTGGCGCTGGACCCCAATCTCGCCGAAGCCCATGCCGCCCGCGCCATCGCGTTGCATCACGCCGCCCGCGACGGAGAAGCGGACATCTATTTCGCCAAGGCGCTGGCGCTCGATCCCAATCTCTTCGAGGCCAATTTCCACTTCGCCCACCGCCTGTTCAAGCGTGGCCAGTTCGAGGATGCGATCATCTATTTCGAGCGTTCCGCCAGCCTCTACGGCGATGACTACGTCTCCCCGGTCCTGCTCGCCGCGGCCTTCCGCTCGCTCGGACTGCCCGAGGATGGCCGCAAATGGGCAGCAGAAGGGGCGGTTCGCGCCGAGCGCGCCGCCGAACAGAACCCCGGCAACTCCGCCCCCGTCCACCGCGCGGCACTTGCCTACGCGCAGATCGGCGACACCAGGCGCGCCATCTCCTGGATCAACCGCGCGCTCGCTATGGACCCGCACGACGTCATCACCCGCTACAACGCCGTCTGCGTCCACGCTCTGCTCGGAGAAGCCGACCGCGCCGTCGAGCATATGCAGCAATTGCTGCCCAACAGCTCCTCCTACCAGATCGGCTGGTTCGAAAACGATTCAGACCTCGACAACATCCGCTCCGACCCGCGCTTCATCGAGCTGATGGCAGCCATCGCTGAGCAGTGAAGCCATAAAAAGCGCATCGTGACATCGCCAGCGCCGCCCTGTAGTCTCCGGCGAGATCGAGGGGAGGATCCGTGCGCATTCTACTGGTGGAGGACAATATCGCGCTGGCTGACGGGCTGTCGGCCATTCTGCGCGGCACCGGCCATGCCGTCGATGTCGTGAACGACGGCGCATCCGCCAATGCGGTGACGGCGGCCGAGAGCTTCGACCTCGTGGTTCTCGATCTCAACCTGCCCGAGATGGACGGCCTAGACGTGCTGCGCGCCATGCGCGCCCGCCAGAACCAGGCCGCCGTCCTCATCCTCACCGCGCGCGGGACCCCGGAAGAGCGCGTCAAAGGCCTCGACCTTGGCGCCGACGACTACCTGATCAAGCCCTTCGACATCTCCGAATTCGAGGCCCGTGTGCGCGTCCTCCTGCGCCGCCAGGCCGGCCTGCATTCGGCCACCGTCAGCTTCGGCGGCCTGTCGCTCGATCTGAATTCGCGCGCCTTCTTCTCAGGCGGCACGCCGCTCGATATCCCCGCCCGCGAACTCGGCCTGCTCGAAATCCTCTTCATGCGCGCCGGCAAGGTGGTTGCCAAGGAAGCGATCATCCAGTCGCTCACCGCCTTCGACGACGACATCTCCGCCAACGCCATCGAGCAATATGTGAGCCGCCTCAGAAAGCGTCTCGCCCCGCATGGGCTCACGGTGAAGACCGCGCGGGGGATCGGCTACTATCTCGACAAGCTGCCCGAGCCCGCATCCGATATGACCGCCCCCGAGGCCTCATGACGTCGGCCTATTCGCTCCGCCGCCGCCTCCTTTTCTGGCTGCTGATCTCCACCGCCGTCATCGGCATCGTGGCGCTGGCCGATACCTACCGCGAAGCCGTGCAGACCTCCAACATCGTCTCCGACCGCGTTCTCGCCGGCTCGGCGCTGGCAATCGCCGAGCGCGTCGTGGTCGCCGAGGACGGCTCGTTGCAGGTCGACATCCCCTATGTCGCGCTGGAAATGCTGACATCGGCGGCGCAGGACCGCGTCTTCTACCGCGTCGACGGCCCACCCGGCCACTTCATCACCGGCTACCAGGCGCTCCCCGTCATCAAGGACACCAAAGGCGAAGGTGCTGCCTTCGCCGACAATCGCTTCCGCAACGAACCGATCCGTGTCGCGACCCTCAACCGCTCGGCCTCGACGGGCATCCGCTCGGTTCCCTTCACCGTCACCGTCGCCGAAACCACCATCGCCCGCCGCCAGCTCGCCCGCGCCATCCTGCTACGCTCGGCGCTGCGCCTCTCCGTGATGATCCTCGGCGCCGCCATCATCGTCTGGATCTCGGTAACGGTAGCGCTGCGCCCGCTCTACAAGCTGCGTGACGCAATCGGCGAACGCAGCCCCGACGACCTGCACCCGATCGAGCAATCCGTGCCCAGCGAAGTGCAGCCGCTGGTCGATACCGTCAACGGCTTCATGATCCGGCTGGAGCAGGCGCTGGACGCGCTGCGCAACTTCACCGGCAATGCCAGCCATCAGCTCCGCACCCCGCTCGCCATCATCCGCACGCAACTTGCGTTGTCTGCCCGCGCCACCTCGCTCGCCGACGCCCAGGCCGTGGCGCTGAAGGGCGACCAGGCCGTGGCGCATGCCGAGCGCGTGCTCGCACAGCTGCTGCTGATGGCGAAGATCGACGCCGCCACCTCGCGCGAGGCACTGACGGCGACCGCCATCGACCTCACCGCCATCGCCCAGGAGATCACCGGTGAGCTCATCCCGATAGCATCCGCCGCCGGCATCGATCTCGGCTTTGAGTGCGACGGGCCGGAGATGATCCGCGCCGAACCGCTTCTGATCGGCGAACTCCTGCGCAACCTCACAGGCAACGCCATCGCCTATGCCGGCCACGGCGCCGAAGTCACCGTCCGCATTCGTGGTCTCGACGATGCCGTGCTGCTCGAAGTCGAAGACAACGGCCCCGGCATCCCGCCCGACCAGCTCGCCGCCGTCCGCCGCCGCTTCTCCCGCGCCGACCAATCCGGCGCCCCAGGTGCTGGATTGGGCTTGCCGATCGTCGAGGAGATTTGCGGGTTGTTCAATGCCAGGCTCGACCTAGTTCCCGGTGGTGATGGACGAGGGTTGAAGGCAGTGGTGATGTTTCCGCGGAGCTGACGCAGCCTCCCTCCCGGTTACTCTGCAGCGGCGAACGACACGCCGCTCGTCAGCGCCGCGGTCAGCGCCATCATCATCCGCCGGATCAACGGCTCCAAGTTCACGCCCGCCTTCATCGCGGCTTCGACATGGGCGGGATGGACATAAACAGTCACGGCGTCGCGAACGACTTCGGCGGCAGCGCCGATATCGTCAACCGTGAATTCCTTGCGCCGCACGCCGTCTTCGATGATCGCGGCGAGGAGCCGTGTCATCGCCGCCGCATAGGTCCGCACGAGTTCCGGCCGCTCGTCGACGATCCGCCGGTAGAGCTGGTAGACCTCGAAATCATCGACGAAGTTCTCCCGCTTGCGGCGGTGCAGCGCAAGCACCAGGCCCAAAAGGCGCTCGGCCGCCGGCACCGTGGACGCGACGAAGCGCTCCGCCAGCGCCTCTTCGTCCTTCATCGCAGCAGCGACGATTGCGTCGAAGACCTCGGCCTTGGAGCGGAAATGCCGGTAAATCGTGGTGTGCGAGGTGCCTAAAGCCTTGGCGATGTCGACGATATTCGTCTTCACATGCCCGTGGCGTCTGATCTGCGCGGCAGCCACATCCAAGATCTTCGTCGTTGTCAGGCCGTCGTCGGCCATATTCGTTTCCTTGCTCATGGCTCTCCATAACCCAGTTGCCGTCGCATTTCCACAACGAACAAATTTCATATTTTGTTCGTTGAATTTTGTTCGAGCATGATTTACATCATCTCCAGGAAACAGGAGGTGCAACATGGCCGACATCGAAATCAGAAGACGCATTGCCTTCGTAACTGGCGGGTCCGGCTTCGTCGGCGGAAGGCTGATCCGGGCACTGGTCGCCCGAGGCTGGGACGTGCGCGCGCTGGCGCGAAGCAGCGCAAGCATGGCCGCCGTTGCGGCACTCGGCGCCACACCGGTCTCAGGCGATATCGGCAACCGCGAAGCCCTGTCGGCGGGTCTCGAAGGCTGCGACGTCGTCTTCCACGCCGCCGCCATGTTCAAGCTCTGGGGCACGCGTCGCGAGTTTGACGCCGTCAATGTCGATGGCATGGACAATCTGATCGCCGCAGCGGTCGCCGCTTCCTCGGTGCGCAAGCTGATCTACGTCAGCGCCGCGGCGGTCGTCATGGGCGATCCGGTCGCCTTGGTCGAGATCGACGAGACCGCACCGACGCAGCAGCGCGGCTTCGCGCCCTACAACAGTTCAAAGGCCGAAGCAGAAGCGCGCCTGCTGGCCGCCAACAATCGCCGTCCGGGCTTTGAAACGATGGCGATCCGCCCGCCGATGATCTGGGGCAAGGACATGCCCATGCTGGAGCAGATGGCAGCCACCGTCCGCAAGGGGCAATGGCAATGGGTGGGTGGCGGCACGCAGGCCATGTCCACCTGTCACGTCGACAACCTCGTCGAAGCGCTGCTGCTAGCGGCCGATAGCGGGCGTGGCGGGCAGGCCTATTTCGTCGCCGATGACGAAAAGGGCACATTGAAGAGCGTGCTGAGCGCGCTTTTGGCCACGCAGGGCGTCACGGCGAAGGATAAATCCGTCTCCTTTGCAATGGCCTGGCGACTGTCCACCGTGATGGAAATGATCTGGCGGTTGCTGCATCTCGGCGGCGAGCCACCGCTCACCCGCCAGATGCTGCAATTGATCGGCAAACCCTTCACGCTGCGCACCGACAAGGCTCAGCGTCATCTCGGTTATGAACCGCGCTTGACCTGGCAGGAGGGGATCGATGCCATGTCGCGCTCCTGAAGAAAAAAAGCGGGTTCCGCCCAGTGGGTGACATGACCGGCTTCGGCGGATAGCGCCGTAAGCCGGCTCCCCTTCCGCCTTGCATTCTCTCGCTGCATTGCACACACTGCACCCGGGAACAGCAAATGCCGTACAACGATGCGGCCGCGGATAAGGCAGTCCATGTCGATCAAAGCCAGCATTCATCACCTGACGCATTACAAATACGACAAGCCGGTCCGCCTCGGGCCCCAGATCATCCGCCTCAAGCCCGCGTCGCATTCCAAGACGCGGGTGATCAGCCATTCGCTGAAGGTCTCGCCGGCGAACCATTTCGTGAACCTGCAGCAGGATCCCTACGGCAATTATCTGGCCCGCTACGTCTTTCCCGACCCGGTGACCGAGTTCAAGATCGAGGTCGATCTCGTCGCCGACATGACGGTCTACAACCCCTTCGATTTCTTCATCGAGGAGAGCGCCGAAATGTGGCCCTTCTCCTATCCCGAGGAGATCAGGGACGACCTGAAGATCTACATGCAGCCGCAGCCGGTGGAGCCGGCGCTGGCAGCCTATCTCTCAGGCATCGACCGCACGCCGATGCGAACCACCGATTTCATCGTCGGCCTCAATGCGCGTCTCAAGAACGACGTGGAATATGTCATCCGCATGGAGCCCGGCGTGCAGTCGCCGGAGGAGACGCTGAAGCTGGCGCTCGGCTCCTGCCGCGACAGTAGCTGGCTGCTGGTCGAAATCCTGCGCAATCTCGGCTTCGCCGCCCGTTTCGTTTCCGGCTATCTCATCCAGCTGACGCCGGATCTGAAGGCGCTGGACGGCCCCTCCGGCACCGAGGTCGATTTCACCGATCTCCACGCCTGGGCGGAAGTCTACATCCCCGGCGCCGGCTGGATCGGGCTCGACCCGACCTCGGGCCTCTTGACCGGCGAAAGCCACATCCCGCTTGCCGCCACCCCGCACTATAGCAACGCCGCCCCGATCTCCGGCGCGCTCTACGGCCACGCCAACACCGAATTCGCCTTCGATATGAAGGTCACGCGCGTCGCCGAACATCCGCGCATCACCAAGCCTTTCTCCGACGACAGCTGGGACGAGCTAAATGCGCTCGGCGCCAAGGTCGACAGCATCCTGCAAGCAGAAGACGTTCGCCTCACCATGGGCGGCGAGCCGACCTTCGTCTCGATCGACGATTTCGAATCCGCCGAATGGAACACCGAGGCCGTCGGCCCGACCAAGCGCGAAAAGGCCGATATCCTGATCCGCAAGCTGCGCGAGCGCTTCGCCCCGGGCGGCTTCCTGCATTACGGTCAGGGCAAGTGGTATCCCGGCGAAAGCTTGCCGCGCTGGACCTTCTCGCTCTACTGGCGCAAGGACGGCAAGCCGATCTGGCGCAATCCCGAGCTCATCGCCGGCGAAGGCAAGGACACCGGCGTCGCGGCCGACGACGCCGCCAACCTCCTCGGCGCCATCGCTCGCGAACTGGCCATCGACACCGACATGGTGCTGCCGGCCTATGAGGACCCGGCCGAATGGATCCTCAAGGAAGGCAGCCTCCCTGACAATGTCGATCCCTCCAATTCCAAGCTCAAGGACCCGGAAGAGCGCAACCGCATCGCCCGCGTTTTCGAGCGCGGCCTGACCACGCCGACAGGCTATATCCTCCCCGTGCAGGCCTGGAACGCCCAGGCATCCGGCCAGCGCTGGATGAGCGAGCGGTGGAAGACCCGTCGCGGCAAGATCTTCCTCGTGCCTGGCGACAGCCCCGTTGGCTACCGCCTGCCGCTCGGCACCCTGCCCTACGTGCCGCCCGCCCGTTTCCCCTATATTCACCCCGCCGACCCCTCTATCCCCCGCACGCCTCTGCCCGATGTCTTCGTGCCCTCGGGCCGCGCCATGCCGGAAGCCTCGCGCCATAGCGAGGAGGCCGGCCAGAGCCGCGTCGAGCAGACGCTGGGCGAGATCGGCGGCGCGGTGCGCACCGCCATTTCGGTGGAGCCGCGCGACGGCCGGCTTTGCGTCTTCATGCCGCCGGTCGAGCGCATCGAGGATTATCTTGAACTGATCGCGGCCGCAGAGAACGCCGCCGCCGAGCTCGGCCTGCCCGTCCATATCGAGGGCTATTCGCCACCGCAGGACGAGCGCATCAACGTCATCCGCGTCGCTCCCGACCCCGGCGTCATCGAGGTCAACATCCACCCGGCCTCCAACTGGCAGGACTGCGTGGCGATCACCAGCGTCGTCTATGAGGAAGCGCGCCAGTCGCGCCTCGGCGCCGACAAGTTCATGATCGACGGCCGCCACACCGGCACCGGCGGCGGCAATCATGTGGTAGTCGGCGGCGCCAATCCCGGCGACAGCCCGTTTCTCCGCCGTCCCGACCTGCTGAAGAGCCTCGTGCTGCACTGGCAGCGCCATCCCTCGCTCTCCTACATGTTTTCAGGCATGTTCATCGGCCCGACCAGCCAGGCGCCGCGCATCGACGAGGCCCGCCACGACAGCCTCTACGAGCTGGAAACCGCACTCGCCCAGATCCCCGCGCCCGGCAAGGGTGTCACACCCCTGCCCTGGATCACCGACCGCCTGTTCCGCAACCTCCTGATCGACGTCACCGGCAACACCCACCGCGCCGAGATCTGCATCGACAAGCTGTTTTCGCCCGACGGGCCGACCGGCCGCCTCGGCCTCGTCGAGTTCCGCGGCTTCGAAATGCCGCCGAACGCGCGCATGTCGCTGGCGCAGCAGCTTCTTGTTCGCGCTCTCATCGCCCGCTTCTGGCAAAACCCGGCCGATGGCCGTTTCGTGCGCTGGGGCACCACGCTGCACGACCGCTTCATGCTGCCCCACTTCGTCTGGCAGGATTTTCAGGACGTGCTGGCCGATCTCAAGCAGAACGGCTTCGACCTCAGCCCGGAATGGTTCAAGGCGCAGCTCGAATTCCGCTTCCCCTTCTGCGGCGAAGTCGAATACGAGGGCTCGAAGCTGGAGCTGCGCCAGGCGCTGGAGCCCTGGAACGTCATGGGCGAGGAAGGCGCGATCGGCGGCACCGTGCGCTATGTCGACAGCTCCGTCGAGCGCCTGCAGGTGCGGCTCGAGACCAGCAATTCGTCCCGCTACACCGTCACCTGCAACGGCCGCACCGTGCCGCTGACGCCGACGGGAACGGCCGGCGTCTCGGTCGCCGGCGTCCGCTTCAAGGCATGGCAGCCGGCGTCGGGATTGCACCCGCTACTGCCGGTCAACACGCCCCTTACCTTCGACATTTATGATACATGGTCGAAGCGTTCGATCGGCGGCTGCATCTATCATGTTGCCCATCCGGGCGGGCGTAACTATGACACCTTCCCGGTCAATGGTAACGAAGCCGAAGCTAGGCGTCTGGCGCGATTCGAGCCATGGGGGCATACATCGGGCGGCTATATCCCCGCGATCGAGACCGGATCGCCGGAGTTCCCGCTGACGCTGGATCTGAGAAGACCGGCAGGCATTTAGACGCATTAGACTAGGGGTTCATGGGCAAGAAACCGGCAAGAGAGCTGCGGCAGCAGAAGAGCGAGCGCATCGGCAACGAGGCGGTGCTCGGCTATCGCCCGCCGCCCGGCGTCGCCGACGAGATGGTCGACCAGAACGGCGCGATCCGCCCGGTCTGGCAGCGCTTCATGGCGCATCTGAGCGGCATGCCGGAAAAGGACCTGACCGAGCGCTTCGCCCGCGCCGACCGCTATCTCCGCGATGCCGGCGTCTTCTACCGCGCCTATGGCAGCACCGGCAGCGCCGAGCGCTCCTGGCCGCTCTCGCCCATCCCCGTTCTGATCGACGAGCGTGAATGGGAGAGCCTGTCTGAAGGCCTCGTCCAGCGCGCCGATCTCCTAGAAGCGATCGTCGCCGATATCTATGGCGACAACAGGCTGGTCGAGGATGGCGTGCTGCCGCCGGCGCTGATTGCCTCCAATCCGGAGTTCCAGCGGCCGCTCGTCGGCGTCAAGCCGGCCGGCGGCCACTATCTGCATTTCTGCGCTTTCGAGGTCGGCCGTGGCCCCGATGGCAACTGGTGGGTTCTGGCAGACCGCACCCAGGCCCCATCAGGCGCCGGCTTCGCGCTGGAAAACCGGGTGGCGACCACCCGCGCCTTCTCCGACATCTACGCCGAAACCCCGGTGCACCGGCTCGCCTCCTTCTTCGGCGCATTCCGCGATGCACTGCAGGGCATGAAGCATAGCGGCGACGACCGCATCGCGGTTCTGACCCCCGGCCCCGCCAACGAGACCTATTACGAGCACGCCTATATCGCCCGCTATCTCGGCTTCATGCTGCTCGAAGGCGAGGACCTGACCGTCGTCAACGGCAAGGTGATGGTGCGCACCGTCTCCGGCCTGAAGCCGATCACCGTGCTCTGGCGCCGCCTCGATTCCGCCTATGCCGATCCACTCGAGCTCAACCAGACCTCGCACATCGGCACGCCGGGCCTCGTGGAGGCGCTGCGCGCCGAAAGCGTCACCATCGTCAATGCGCTCGGAAGCGGCATCATCGAGACCCGCGCGCTGCTCGCCTTCATGCCCACCATCTGCCGCCGCCTCTTCGGCGAGGAGCTGAAGATGCCGTCGATCGCCACCTGGTGGTGCGGCCAGAAGAGCGAGCGCGACCATGTCGCCCAGAACATCGAGAAGATGGTGATCGGCCCGGCCTATTCGCGCGCGCCCTTCTTCGACGACAACGGCGAATCCGTGCTCGGCTCGGCCCTGCGCGCCACCGCCCGCGATTCCATCGGCGATTGGCTGAATACCGACGGCCCCAAGCTCGTCGGCCAGGAAGCCGTGACGCTCTCGACCACGCCCAGCTGGGTCAACGGCAAGCTGGTGCCGCGGCCGATGTCGCTGCGCGTCTTCGCCGCCCGCACAAAGAACGGCTGGCAGATCATGCCCGGCGGCTTCGCCCGCATCGGCGCCGGCGACGACGTGGCGGCGATCGCGATGCAGTCGGGTGGTGCCGCCGCCGACGTCTGGATCGTTAGCGACAAGCCCGTCGAGCGCCACACGCTGCTGCCGACGGAGGCGAGCTTCACCCGCAACATGCCGGGCAGCCTGCCCAGCCGCGCCGCCGACAATCTCTTCTGGCTCGGCCGCTACATCGAGCGCGCCGAAGGGGCGCTGCGCATCCTGCGCGCCTGGCACGCCCGCTTCGCCGAGGCCGCCGATCCGAGCCAGCCGCTGCTTGCCGATGTCAGCGCCTATCTCGCCGCCGTCGATATCGACACCGAGGACGCGGTACCCGACACGCTGCTGCGCAACATCGACAGCGCCGTCTATTCGGCGAGCAACATCCGCGACCGTTTCTCGCCGGATGGTTGGCTGGCGCTGACCGATCTTGCCAAGACCGCCCGCCGCTTCCACGCGACAGTGTCGCCGGGCGACGACGCCAGCCATGCGATGACGATCCTGTTGCGCAAGCTCGCGGGCTTCGCCGGTCTCGTGCATGAAAACATGTACCGCTTCACCGGATGGCGCTTCCTGTCGCTCGGCCGCCATATCGAGCGCGCACTGCACATGACCCGCCTGCTCGGCCACATGGCCGGCCCCGAAGCGCCCGATGGCGCGCTCGACATGCTGCTCGAGATCGGCGACAGCGTCATGACCCACCGCCGCCGCTACAACGTCAACACCGCGCGGCTGACCGTCACCGACCTGCTTGCGCTCGACGGGCTGAATCCGCGCTCGATCCTCTTCCAGATGAACGAGATCCTGCGCGAGGTCGAGCAGCTGCCGAATGCGCTGAACAACGGCCAGATGTCGCCCTTCTACCGCGAATCCATGCGCCTGCGCTCCGGCCTCGCCGTCATGACGCCCGAGACGATGACCGACGACGTCTATCGCAGCCTCGAACGCGAGCTCGAAAACCTCTCCGATCTCCTCGCGCAAACCTATCTGGGGTGATTACGTGCTCTACGATCTGTCGCTGCACATGGGCTATAGCTACGATTGGCCGGCCTCCGGCGCCCGCCACATCATGCGCCTTCTGCCGCTCTCGCTGCCCGATCGCCAGCGCCTGATCGCGGGCTCCATCAAGGTCTCGCCGACGCCGGACGAGCAGTCGAATTTCACCGATTTCTTCGAGCACCCCGCGACCTCCTTCATGGTCCGCGCGCCGCACGAGAAGCTCGATATCCGCATGCACGCCCGCGTTCAGGTCGAGAGCCACTCGATCACGGCCGATTTCTCCCCCGTGCTGGCCGATCTGCCGGAGGAGATAGCAGGCGTCTGGTCGCTGAAGCCGGGCTCGCCGCATCATTTCCTCGGCAACAGCCCGCGCCTGATCGAAACGCCCATCATTTCGGATTACGCCCAAGGCGTCGTCCAGCCCCGGTTGACCGTGCTGGAGATCGCCACAGCGCTCTGCGCCGCGATCCACAAGGACTTCACATACGACGCCGAGGCGACCAACGTCGATACCACGCCGATCGAGGCCTTCCGGCTGAAACGCGGCGTCTGCCAGGATTTCTCACATGTGATGATCCAGGCGCTGCGCAGCCTCGGCATACCCGCGGGCTACGTCTCCGGCTTCCTGCGCACCATCCCGCCGCCGGGCAAGGAGCGTCTCGAAGGAGCGGACGCCATGCATGCCTGGGTGCGCGTCTGGTGCGGCGAGACGACCGGCTGGGTGGAGCTAGACCCCACCAACAACATCCCCGCCGGCACCGACCACATCGTCGTCGGCTACGGTCGCGACTACTCCGACGTCGCCCCCGTCATCGGCGTACTGAAGAGCTATGGCGGCCAGCGCGCCGTGCAGGCGGTGGATGTCATTCCGGTGAAGTAGGGCCTCTGACGCAGGGCCGGAGGCCGACATCGAACGAAAGCGCACGAGAAAGCGACAATTCGCTAAAATTAGATCAGACTCATAAAGCTGACCTAAATGAAGATGGTCCAAGGATATTCGCATACTTTGGAAAACCATCCCGGTGAACATGATGCGCGCCTTGTCCCTGCTGAAGACCACTATCTCCCGTCTCAAGAATGATCGTGGCGGCAACTTCGCCATGGTGACGGCGTTGATCGCCACCCCGCTGCTTCTGGCGGGCGGCGCTGCGATCGATTTTTCCAATGCGTCCGCGCAAAGGACAAATCTGCAGGAAATTGCCGACGCAACCGCGCTCGAAGGCGGCAAGATCTTCGACGGTACCAATCTTGCCACAGCCACCACCACGGCCCAGGCCTTCCTGAAGGGCTACTCCGCGCAGATGCCGAGCAATGTCAAATCGAGCATGACCGCCGATGGACGGACGTTCAAGGTTGCCTTGAGCGCTGCGGTCGATACCTCGCTGATGAAGATCGCCAATTACAACTCGATCCCGATCAGTGCCGACGCAGCAGCAATCGCACCGATGAAGCCGCAAAAAATCACGCTGACACCGACCAATGCGCAAGGCTTTTGGTACAAGGTCGTCTCGATCATCGTCGTGCGCCCGGACACGACCGCTGAGGTCGTACTCGGCACTTATACCTATCAACCGACAACGCAGACTAATAGCGGCCAGGGTACGAAGGTCATGAGCCCCTCTGGAGCGATCGATCTCGGCAAATATACCAAGCTGGTTCTGAAGATGGACATCAAGACCGACGGCTGCCCGCTCGGCGCCTATGCGACGGTCAACAGCAAGAAAGACGTCACCTGCAACGTTATCGACCCCAAGGATAAGAACAAGAGCCAATACTCCGGCTACTTCTCCTACAACAACACACTCAGAACCGACAATCCGGACACCAGCAACTACCTGTTTGTCGACGGTAAGCAGATGCCCCAGGGCATCAACTTCCCGCTGGAAAAATACTTCGGTTGCGCGAAGCCGCAAAGTCACGCTTGGGAAGACGGCGGTGGTTGGGATCGTCAGGACATCTTCTACACCATCTCGTCGGATTGCACCGCTACCGACAGCAACTACGTTCGCCTGACGCAGTAACATCGATTTCATCGCTCGAAAAAGCCGCCCCGAACCAATCCGGGGCGGCTTTTTTGTTGTCGTGAAACGTCGGGGACGGCCACGTCGCATGACGCAATGATGATGCATGAAAGCAACAGCGTCGGACGCAGTTTCGCGGAAAGGCGAGCCCCGCCCGAATTCGTGTTGGAAAGCAACATTTCGTTAAAATTGAAGCAACCCCGTAAAAACAACCTCAACATGTTGGGCGCATCACTGCCACATTCTTAAAAGCAACTATTCGGGTGAGCATGATGAACACCTTACTATTTATGATGAATGGCATTTCCCGGCTGATAGCCAATCGGGACGGAAATTTCGCGATCACGACGGCGTTCGTGATTCCGGTCCTGTTCGGCGCGGGAAGCCTCGCTGTCGATGTAGCCAGTGCGGCAATGTCGAAGCGGCAATTGCAGGAAGCGGCCGATTCCGCCGCGCTCGCCACGGCATCGGCGCTGGCCGACGGCAAGATCGATACCTCAGGGGCTACCGCCTTCGCCAAGGATTTCATCGCCGGCCAGATGGCGAACTATCTTTCCGACACCACAGAGCTGAAGGACGCCACGACCGCCACGGCGACGAAGTCGACCTCGGGCGCCGCGACCAGCTACAGCGTCAGCATTTCGTCGAACTACACGATGCAGTTCAGCGGCCTAGCCCAGGTCGCGGGTTTCAAGACAACGAAGATCGGGGTATCGAGCCAGACGGCCGGCGGCTATTCCGAGACGCAAGGCTCCGTCTCCATGTTCCTCGCGCTGGATAAGTCCGGCTCGATGGACTACGCGACATCGACGGTCAACGCCGAGCAGTCGACCAAGACCACTCAATATACATACACCGAAACATATACCTATGAGTGTGGCACCCAAAGGAGGCCGAAAACCTGCACGGGAACACGACAGGCCACCGGCACGAAAACGGAAACAAACTACTACTCGAAGATCGAAGCGCTCAAGCTTGCCGTTGCCAGCTTGATGGGGCAGCTGAACACCGCCGATCCATCACACATCTATGCCCGCACGGGCGCGGTGTCCTATGACATCAATACCTATGCGGAAAGCAAGCTTGCCTGGGGCACAGCCGCCGCAAAAGACTACGTCGACGCGCTTGAAGCCGACGGGGGCACCAACTCGAGCGGCGCCGTCAATGTCGCCTTCACATCGCTAACGGCCAAGAACGCGGCCGGCAACGACAACGAAGACGCAACGCACATGGCGAAGACGAAACAGCTGCCGAAGAAATACATCGTCTTCATGACCGATGGCGACAACAACAACGACAAGTGGGGCGGCCGTTCATACGACACGAACACCAAGAAGACCTGCGATGACGCCAAGGCCAAGAGCATCGAGATCTACACCGTCGCCTTCATGGCCCCCACGACCGGCCAGGCCCTGCTGAAATATTGCGCGACCGACGCCTCGCATTACTTCCAGGCCGAAAGCATGGCCGACCTCCTGGCCGCCTTCAAAAAGATCGGCGCCAAGGCCGCCAACCAGACCACGCGCCTGATCAACTGATCGCCCCATCCCGCAAAACAAAAAAGCCGCTCCGGAACAAACCGGAGCGGCTTTTCGTTGTTGTGCAATCCGGTCTATCAAAATCAGAAAGCCGATAAAAATCAAGTTCTTTCCGTCGTCCACGGGTGCCCCGCGTCAATTTTTCCGTTTGCCGGTTTTCCCTTGTTGCAAGTGCGTAGTAACGGTGCATAAACTGCATCGCTAGTGCGTGAGTAAATCGATTGAAGTACGTATAACCTACTGAAACCAAAACAGAATTGGCGAGCCCTGACGATGACCACCGTTTCGAAGCCCACCATCCCCTCTCCCGCACCGCGCAGTTCCAAGCCGGAAATTCTCGCAGAAGAAATCATCGAGCGTCTGACCTACCGCATCGGCAAGGATGCCAAGGTCGCCAAGCCGCATGACTGGCTGACCGCGACGATCCTCGTCATCCGCGACCGCATCATCGACAAGTGGATGGAATCGACCCGCAAGGTCTACGCCACGGGCGCCAAGCGCGTTTATTATCTATCGCTGGAATTCCTCATCGGCCGCCTGATGCGCGATGCCGTGTCCAACCTCGGCCTGATGGAAGAGGTACGCGACGCGCTCGCTTCGCTCGGCGTCGATGTATCAGTCATCGCTGGCCTTGAGCCGGACGCAGCGCTCGGCAATGGCGGTCTCGGCCGTCTCGCCGCCTGCTTCATGGAGAGCATGGCAACCGTCGACGTGCCCGCCTATGGCTACGGCATCCGCTATGTCCACGGCCTGTTCCGCCAGCAGATGGCCGATGGCTGGCAGGTCGAGCTGCCGGAAAGCTGGCTCGCCCATGGCAACCCCTGGGAATTCGAGCGCCGCGAAAGCGCCTATGAAATCGGCTTCGGCGGTTCGGTCGATGTGGCCAACGGCGCCGATGGCGAACCGCGCTATGTCTGGAAGCCGGCCGAGCGCGTCATCGCCGCCGCCTTCGACACGCCCGTCGTCGGCTGGCGCGGCAAGCGCGTCAACACGCTGCGTCTCTGGTCGGCCCAGCCGATCGACCCGATCCTGCTCGACGCCTTCAACGCCGGCGACCATATCGGCGCGCTGCGCGAGAGCAACAAGGCCGAAAGCCTGACCCGCGTTCTCTACCCGGCCGACGCCACCCCTGCCGGCCAGGAACTGCGCCTGCGCCAGGAGTTCTTCTTCTCGTCCGCCTCGCTGCAGGACATCCTGCGCCGCCATCTGCAGCAATATGACGATTTCACCTCGCTGCCCGACAAGGTGGCGATCCAGCTGAACGACACCCATCCGGCCGTCTCCATCGCCGAACTGATGCGCCTGCTCTGCGACGTTCACGGGCTGGAGTTCGACCAGGCCTGGGACATCACCCGCGGCACCATCGCCTACACCAACCACACGCTTCTGCCCGAAGCGCTGGAAAGCTGGCCTGTGCCGCTCTTCGAGCGTCTCCTGCCGCGCCACATGCAGATCATCTACGCGATCAACGCCAAGGTTCTGCTTGAGGCCCGCAAAACCAAGAACTTCTCCGACACCGAAATTCGCTCGATCTCGCTGATCGAGGAAGGCGGCAGCCGCCGGGTGCGCATGGGCAACCTCGCCTTCGTCGGCTCGCATTCGATCAACGGCGTCTCGGCGCTCCACACCGACTTGATGAAGGTCACGGTCTTCGCCGACCTGCACAAGCTCTATCCCGACCGCATCAACAACAAGACCAACGGCATTACCCCGCGCCGCTGGCTGCAGCAGTGCAATCCGGGTCTGACGGGCCTGATCCGCGAGGCGATCGGCGACGATTTCCTCGACGATGCCGAAAAGCTGCGCGCGCTCGACAAGTTCGCCACCGACAGCGCCTTCCAGGAGAAGTTCGCCGCCGTCAAGCGCAACAACAAGGTGGCGCTCGCCAATCTGGTTGCATCGCGCATGGGCGTGAAGATCGATCCGTCGGCGATGTTCGACATCCAGATCAAGCGCATCCACGAATACAAGCGCCAGCTCCTTAATGTCATCGAGGCCGTCGCGCTTTACGACCAGATCCGCTCGCGTCCCGAACTGGACTGGGTACCGCGCGTAAAGCTCTTCGCCGGCAAGGCGGCGCCGAGCTATCACAACGCCAAGCTGATCATCAAGCTGATCAACGACGTCGCCCGCACCATCAACAACGACCCGGCCGTGCGCGGCCTGCTCAAGGTCGTCTTCGTGCCGAACTACAACGTCTCGCTGGCCGAGGTCATGGTTCCGGCCGCCGACCTCTCCGAGCAGATCTCGACCGCCGGCATGGAAGCGTCGGGCACCGGCAACATGAAGTTCGGCCTCAACGGCGCGCTCACCATCGGCACGCTCGATGGCGCCAATGTCGAAATGCGCGACAATGTCGGCGAGGACAACATCAAGATCTTCGGCCTGCGCGCCGATGAGGTCGCCAACCTGCGCACCGATGGCCACAACCCGCGCGCCATCATCGAAGGCTCGCACGAGCTGGCTCAAGCGCTCTCGGCCATCGGCTCCGGCGTCTTCTCGCCGGATGACCGCAACCGCTATTCTGAGCTGATCGAGGGCATCTATTCGCACGACTGGTTCATGGTCGCCGCCGACTTCGATGCCTACGCCCAGGCCCAGCGCGAAGTCGACGAACTCTGGAACGACAAGTCCGCCTGGAGCGAAAAGACCATCCGCAACACCGCCCGCATGGGCTGGTTCTCGTCGGACCGCACGATCCGGCAGTATGCCAAGGAAATCTGGAGAGCCGGATGAAAACGCCGAAGGCGACCCCTGAAGTCAAGCTTCCCTGGGAAATTTCGGCAGATGAAATAGCGGCAATCCTTGCTGGCGCGCATTCCAATCCGTTTGCCGTTCTGGGCGTCCACAAATCGGGCAGCGTTTACGTTGCCCGATGCTTCATTCCCGGCGCCGAAGAGGTCACCGCGATGTCGCTCGACGGCACCGCGATCGGCGATCTGGCGCTCCAGCATCCGGATGGCTTCTTCGCCGGCACCATCTCCGTCAACAAGCAGGTGCCGGTGCGCTATCGCGCCCGCCGCGGCGACGCCGAATGGGCCGTCACCGACCCCTACAGCTTCGGCCCCGTTCTCGGGCCGATGGACGATTACTATGCCCGCGAGGGATCCGATTTGCGTCTCTTCGACAAGATGGGCGCACACTGGATCAAGCATGAGGGCGCGCAGGGCATCCACTTTGCCGTCTGGGCGCCGAATGCGCAGCGCGTCTCGGTCGTCGGCGATTTCAACAATTGGGATGGCCGCCGCCACGTCATGCGGCTTCGATCAGGCGCCGGCATCTGGGAAATCTTCGCCCCCGATGTGCCCACAGGCGTCGCCTACAAGTTCGAGATCCGCGGCCAGGACGGCGTGCTCTTGCCGCTCAAGGCTGACCCCTTCGCGCGCCGCAGCGAGCTGCGCCCGAAGAACGCCTCGGTCACCACGCCTGAACTTCTGCAGGAGTGGGAAGACGAAGCCCACCTCAAGCATTGGAGCGAGATCGACAAGCGCCGCCAGCCGATCTCCATCTACGAGGTGCATGCCGGCTCCTGGCAGCGCCGCGACGACGGCACGTTCCTCTCCTGGGACGAGCTCGCCGCCCGCCTCATCCCCTACTGCGTCGACATGGGCTTCACCCATATCGAGTTCCTGCCGATCACCGAGCATCCCTATGATCCGTCTTGGGGTTACCAGACGACGGGCCTCTATGCCCCCACCGCCCGCTTCGGCGAGCCCGAGGGTTTCGCCCGCTTCGTCAACGGCGCCCACAAGGTCGGCATCGGCGTCATCCTCGACTGGGTGCCGGCGCATTTCCCGACCGACGAACATGGCCTCGGCTGGTTCGACGGCACGGCGCTTTACGAGCACGAGGACCCGCGCAAGGGCTTCCACCCCGACTGGAACACGGCGATCTACAATTTCGGCCGAACAGAGGTCGTGTCCTATCTCGTCAACAACGCGCTCTACTGGTCCGAGAAGTTCCATCTCGACGGCCTGCGCGTCGATGCCGTCGCCTCGATGCTCTACCTCGATTACTCCCGCAAGCACGGCGAGTGGATCCCCAACGAATATGGCGGCAACGAAAACCTTGAGGCCGTCCGCTTCCTGCAGAACATGAACACCCGCATCTATGCCGAGCACCCCGGCGTCATGACCATCGCCGAGGAATCGACGTCATGGCCCAAGGTATCGCAGCCGGTGCATGAAGGCGGCCTCGGCTTCGGCTTCAAGTGGAACATGGGCTTCATGCACGACACGCTGAGCTACATGAGCCGCGAGCCTGTCCATCGCAAGCACCACCACAACGAGCTGACCTTCGGCCTGCTATACGCCTACTCGGAAAACTTTGTGCTGCCGCTGTCCCACGACGAAGTGGTGCACGGCAAGGGCTCGCTGATCGCCAAGATGCCCGGCGACGACTGGCAGAAGTTCGCCAATCTGCGCGCCTATTACGCGCTGATGTGGGGCTATCCCGGCAAGAAGCTTCTCTTCATGGGCCAGGAGTTCGCCCAGTGGAGCGAATGGAACGAGGCCGGCTCGCTCGATTGGAACCTGCTGCAATATCGTATGCACGAGGGCATGCGCCGCCTGGTGCGCGACCTCAACTTCACCTACCGCAGCAAGCCGGCGCTGCACGCCCGCGACTGCGAGGGCGAAGGCTTCGAATGGCTAGTTGCCGACGACCACGAGAACTCGGTCTTCGCCTGGCTGCGCAAGTCGCCGGGTGAAAAGCCGGTCGCCGTCATCTGCAACATGACGCCTGTTTACCGCGAGAATTACGCCGTCAGGCTGCCCACCGAAGGCCGCTGGCGCGAAATCCTGAATACCGATGCCGACATCTATGGCGGCAGCGGCAAAGGCAATGGCGGTCGTGTCCAGGCGGTCAACGCCGGCGGCACCATCGTCGCATCACTGACCTTGCCGCCTTTGGCGGTTATCATGCTTGAACCTGAGACTTGAGACTGGTGGGAGGAAGACAATGGTAGAAAAACGCATTCAGCCACTTGCCCGCGATGCAATGGCCTATGTTCTCGCCGGCGGCCGGGGGAGCCGTCTGAAGGAACTCACCGACCGACGCGCCAAGCCCGCGGTCTATTTCGGCGGCAAGTCGCGCATCATCGATTTCGCGCTGTCCAACGCGCTGAACTCCGGTATCCGCCGCATCGGCGTCGCCACCCAATACAAGGCGCACTCGCTGATCCGCCACATGCAGCGCGGCTGGAACTTCTTCCGCCCCGAGCGCAACGAGAGCTTCGACATCCTGCCGGCCTCCCAGCGCGTCTCCGAGACGCAGTGGTACGAAGGCACGGCCGACGCCGTTTACCAGAACATCGACATCATCCAGGACTACGGCGTCGAGTACATGGTCATCCTCGCCGGCGACCACGTCTACAAGATGGACTACGAATACATGCTGCAGCAGCATGTCGACAGCGGCGCCGACGTCACCATCGGCTGCCTGGAAGTGCCGCGCATGGAAGCCGTGGGCTTCGGCGTCGTGCATGTGGATGAGACCGACCGCATCATCGATTTCGTCGAAAAGCCCGCCGATCCGCCGGCCATTCCCGGCAAGCCGGACAGCGCCTTCGCCTCGATGGGCATCTACGTCTTCCGCACCAAGTTCCTGATCGAGGAACTGCGCCGCGACGCCGCCGATCCGAATTCCAGCCGCGACTTCGGCAAGGACATCATTCCCTATATCGTCAAGAACGGAAAAGCCGTCGCCCACCGCTTCGCCAATTCCTGCGTGCGCTCCGATTTCGAGCGCGAGCCCTACTGGCGCGACGTCGGAACCATCGATGCCTACTGGCAGGCCAATATCGACCTGACGGCGATCGTTCCCGAGCTCGACATCTACGACAAGTCCTGGCCGATCTGGACCTATGCCGAGATCTCGCCGCCGGCGAAGTTCGTGCATGATGATGAAAACCGCCGTGGCTCGGCGACCTCCTCGGTCATCGCCGGCGATTGCATCATCTCGGGCGCAACGCTCAACAACAGCCTGCTCTTCACGGGTGTGCGCGCCAACTCCTACTCGAAACTCGAGGGCGCCGTCGTGCTCCCAAGCGTCAAGATCGGTCGCCACGCGCAGCTGACGAATGTCGTGATCGACCACGGCGTCGTCATTCCGGAAGGGCTTGTTGTCGGCGACGACCCCGTTCTCGACGCCAAGCGTTTCCGCCGCTCCGAAGGCGGGATCTGCCTCATCACACAGCCGATGATCGACAAGCTGGATATGTAAACGATGAAAGTTCTTTCGGTTTCGTCCGAAGTCTTCCCATTGATAAAGACAGGGGGCCTGGCCGATGTGGCCGGCGCCCTGCCGATCGCGCTGAAGCGCTTCGGCATCGAAACCAAGACGCTGATGCCCGGCTATCCCGCGGTGATGAAGGTCATCCGCGACCCGGTCGTCCGCATGCGCTTCGACGATCTCTTGGGCGAACCGGCAACGGTTCTGGAGGTCAATCACGAGGGGCTCGATATCCTCGTCCTCGACGCGCCAGCCTATTACGACCGCTCCGGCGGCCCCTATCTGGACGCGACAGGCAAGGACTACCACGACAACTGGCGCCGTTTTGCCGCCCTCTCGCTTGCCGGCGCCGAGATCGCCGCCGGCCTGATGCCCGGCTGGAAGCCAGACGTCGTCCATGCGCATGACTGGCAGGCGGCGATGACGCCTGTTTACATGCGCTTTTACCCGACGCCCGAACTCCCCAGCATCCTCACCATCCACAACATCGCCTTCCAGGGCCAGTTCAGCGCCGAGATCTTCTCCGGCCTGCGCCTTCCCCCGCAGGCCTTCTCGGTGGAAGCGCTGGAATATTACGGCAATATCGGCTTCCTGAAGGGTGGCCTGAAGACCGCGCACGCGATCACCACTGTGAGCCCGTCCTATGCCGGCGAGATCCTGACCTCCGAATTCGGCATGGGCCTCGAAGGTGTCATCGCCAGCCGCATCGAGGCGCTGCACGGCATCGTCAACGGCATCGACCACGAGGTCTGGGACCCCGCCACCGACGCCGTGCTGCAGACCCATTACACCGGCGCGACGCTGAAGAACCGCGCCGCCAACCGCGCAGCCGTCCAGGAATTCTTCGGCCTGCACGACGACAACGCGCCGATCTTCTGCATCATCAGCCGTCTAACCTGGCAGAAGGGCATGGACCTGATCGCCGCCTGCGCCGACGAAATCGTCGCGATGGGCGGCAAGCTCGCCATTCTGGGCTCCGGCGATCCGGCGCTCGAGGGCTCGCTGCTCGCCGCCTCCGCCCGCCATCCCGGCCGCATCGGCGTTTCGATCGGCTATAACGAGCCGATGTCGCACCTGATGCAGGCCGGTTCCGACGCCATCATCATCCCCTCGCGCTTCGAGCCCTGCGGCCTCACACAGCTCTATGGCCTGCGCTATGGTTGCGTGCCGATCGTCGCCCACACGGGCGGCCTTGCCGATACCGTCATCGATGCCAATCACGCCGCACTTGCGGCCAAAGTGGCAACCGGGATACAATTCTCTCCGGTGACCGCTTCCGGTCTGTTGCAGGCAATCCGCCGTGCGCTACATCTCTATACCGATCAAAAGGTCTGGACCCAATTGCAAAAGCAGGGCATGAAATCGGATGTTTCGTGGGAGAAAAGCGCCGAGCGCTATGCTGCCCTCTATTCAAGCCTCGCCCCGAAAGGCAAGTGACAGAAAATGAACAAGTCCGTATCCACCACCCCCTATCAGGATCAGAAGCCCGGCACGTCGGGACTGCGTAAAAAGGTCCCGGTATTCCAGCAGCCGAACTACGCGGAAAACTTCATCCAGTCGATTTTCGATTCGCTGGAAGGATTTCAGGGCAAGACCCTCGTCATCGGCGGCGACGGACGCTACTACAACAAGGAAGTCATTCAGAAGGCGATCAAGATGGCCGCCGCCAATGGCTTCGGCAAGGTCATCGTCGGCAAGGGCGGCATCCTCTCGACGCCGGCTGCCTCGCATGTGATCCGCAAGTACAAGGCCTTCGGCGGCATCATTCTCTCCGCCAGCCATAACCCAGGCGGCCCGACCGAAGACTTCGGCATCAAGTACAACATCAGCAATGGCGGCCCGGCGCCGGAAAAGATCACCGACGCGATCTATGCGCGCACCAAGGTGATCGACACCTACAAGATCGCCGATTTCCCCGACGTCAATCTCGACCGTATCGGCAAGGACGAGCTGCCCGGCGGCATGCTGCTTTCGGTTCTGGACTCGGTCGAGGACTACACGGCGCTGATGGAAGAGCTGTTCGACTTCGGCGCCATCCGCAACCTGATCAGCCTCGGCTTCCGCATTGCGTTTGATGCGATGAGCGCCGTCACCGGCCCCTATGCCAAGGAAATCTTCGAAAACCGCCTCGGCGCCCCGTCCGGCTCGGTCCGCAACTTCATGCCGCTGCCCGATTTCGGCGGCCACCATCCGGACCCGAACCCCGTTCACTGCAAGGAGCTCTACGACGAGATGATGGGCGACGACGCCCCTGATTTCGGCGCTGCTTCCGATGGCGACGGCGACCGCAACCTCATCATCGGCCGCGGCATCTTCGTCACGCCTTCAGACAGCCTGGCGATCATCGCCGCCAACGCCAATCTCGCCCCCGGCTATTCCGGCGGCCTCACCGGCATCGCGCGCTCCATGCCGACCTCGGGCGCGGCCGACCGCGTCGCTGAAAAGCGCGGCATCGGCATGTATGAAACGCCGACCGGCTGGAAGTTCTTCGGCAACCTGCTCGACGCCAACATGGCGACGATCTGTGGTGAGGAAAGTGCCGGCACCGGCTCGAACCACGTGCGCGAAAAGGACGGCCTCTGGGCGGTCCTGATGTGGCTGAACATCCTGGCCGTACGCGGCGAGAGCGTTCAGGACATCGTCACCCAGCACTGGCAGACCTACGGCCGCAACTACTATTCGCGCCACGACTATGAAGGCGTCGACACCGAAGCCGCCAACGGCCTGGTCGACAATCTCCGCGCCCAGCTCTCCAGCCTTCCCGGCAAGACCTTCGGCCCGCTCAAGGTCGAAAAGGCAGACGATTTCGCCTATCACGATCCGGTCGACAAGTCGGTGAGCGAACACCAGGGCATCCGAATCATGTTCGAGGGCGGCTCCCGCGTGGTCTTCCGCCTGTCGGGCACCGGCACCTCGGGCGCCACGCTGCGCGTCTACATCGAGCGCTACGAGCCCGATTCCAGCCGCCACAACATCGAGACCCAGGAAGCACTGGCCGACCTCATCGCCGCCGCCGAAACCATCGCCGACATCAAGTCCCGCACCGGCCGCGACGCCCCTTCGGTGATAACCTGAGATAGCCTCTCTAATGCCCGATCGGGAGCAGCGGATGCCTCTACCCCCCTCTGCCCTGCCGGGCATCTCCCCCACAAGGGGGGAGATCGGCTGGGAGCACCAATCGGTGTCCTTCCTCGAACGTAGCGTTTCCGCCAAGGCAACCTTTCAAGCTGAGCGAGCGCTAGCCGCTTGCGATCTCCCCCCTTGTGGGGGAGATGCCCGGCAGGGCAGAGGGGGGTAACACCACATGCCGACCTCTCTATTTTCTCCAATTCCCGGCGTAACCCTAGCTAACTTCCACCTCTTGCCTCCTACCGTGCAGCCCCCTCATCCGGCTGCCGCCACCTTCTCCCCGTCGGGGAGAAGAGACTCGGGGCGGGCCGCTCGCTCCATCTTCCCTTCTCCCCAACGGGGGTCCGAAGGACGGGGCGAGACCAGTGGCTCGACCCCGGTTGGTGCCCGTAGGGCGGATGAGGGGGCCACACGGCACCACATCAACCCCATCAAAAATCCCCCCGGAACAAGGACCTAGCACCCAATGCCCTTCGCTTCCGGCGTAACCCTCACCGCCACAGGCGCCACCTTCGTCGTCCGCTCAAGCGACGCCACGAAGCTCCACCTCTGCCTCTTCGACCAGACCGGCCGCGAAACCGACCGCCTGCCGATGACGCGAGGCGAAGACGACCTCCACCATCTCTTCGTGGAAGGCATTGCGCCGGGCGCCCGCTACGGCTACCGCGCCGAAGGCACCTACGCGCCCGACGACGGCCTCTGGTTCGACCCCGCCAAACTCCTGGTCGACCCCTACGCTAGAGAAATCGACCGCCCCTTCCGCTACGACCCGCTACTCTCGAAATTCGGCGCCGACACCCAGCACCTCGTCCCCCGCGCGATCGTCACCCGCAACACCGCCGCCAAGCCCGCAGCCCCCATCTTCCGCCCCGGCGGCTTCATCTACGAGGTCGCGGTCCGCCCCTTCACCATGCTGCACCCGGATGTGCCGGAAGCAGAGCGCGGCACCATCGCGGCCCTTGCCCACCCCTCTGTCATCGCCCACCTCAAGCGCATCGGCGTCGACGCCATCGAGCTGATGCCGATTACCGCCTGGATCGACGAGCGTCACCTCCCCCCGCTCGGCCTGACCAACGGCTGGGGCTACAACCCCGTCGCCTTCATGGCGCTCGACCCGCGCCTTGCCCCCGGCGGCATCGCCGAGCTGCGCGACACCGTCGCCAAGCTCCACGCTGAAGGCATCGGCGTCATCCTTGACCTGGTCTTCAACCACACCGGCGAAAGCGACCGCTTCGGCCCGACGCTCTCCATGCGCGGCCTCGACAACCGCTCCATGTTACGCCACGTCCCCGGCCAACCCGGGACTCTCGTCAACGACACCGGCACCGGCAACACGGTGGCCTGCGACCATCCCTATGTCCGCCAGTTGATCGTCGACACACTCCGCCATTTCGTGGCTAACGCCGGCATCGACGGCTTCCGCTTCGATCTCGCGCCGATCATCGGCCGCACCGCTTCAGGCTTCGAAGCGCACGGCGAAACGCTGAAGGCGATGCTGGACGACGAGGTTCTGCGCGACCGCATCATGATCGCCGAACCCTGGGACATCGGCCCCGGCGGCTATCAACTCGGCAACTTCCCCGCCCCCTTCCTCGAATGGAACGACCGCGCCCGCGACGACCTCCGATGCTACTGGCGCGGCGACCACTACAAAACCGGCGCGCTGGCCTCGGCACTATCAGGCTCTTCCGACATCTTCGCTCGCGATGGCGCCACCGCCACCCGCAGCGTCAACTTCCTCGCGGCCCATGACGGCTTCACGCTGCACGACCTCGTCTCCTACGCCGGCAAGCACAACGAGGCCAACGGCGAGGACAATCGCGACGGCCACAACGAGAACCACTCCTGGAACAACGGCGCTGAGGGCGAGACCGACGACCCCGTAATCATCGCGCGCCGCCGCGCCGACCTGAAGGCCCTCATCTCCACGCTCTTTGCGACGCGCGGCACCGTGATGCTGACGGCAGGCGACGAAGGCGGCCGCAGCCAGCGCGGCAACAACAACGCCTATTGCCAGGACAATGCCATCACCTGGGTCGACTGGGCCTCGCTCGACGAAGAACTGATCGCCCACACCGCTTTCGTCTCAAAGCTACGCAAGCGCTTCAGCGTCTTCTCGCAATTCGCCTTCTTCAAGGGCGACGGAGACGTCTCCTGGATCGCGCCCTCAGGCCAACAGATGGCCGTCTCGGATTGGGAGACACCTGACTTCGCCACGCTCGGCATGATCCTGCAAAGCGAGGACGCAAACACCGGCAAACAGATCAGGCTGGCGGTGCTCTTCAACCGCGCCCAATCCGAACATACGTTTTCGCTGCCCGCCGATGCGACATGGCGCCGGGTTGACCAGGATGAAGGCTCCGCGCCGCAAACACGGGCGCGCGTCCCGGCAAGATCGGTTTCTTTCTTCCTGGGAAATTGACGCGCCCGTAAGTTGCATTAATATCCTTATCGTAATCGTCACGAAGCCATTGTAAGTCTTTTCGAAGCAGCTTTTTTCAAGAGGAATTGATGGTCAAGGAAATCTCGCTCGCTGACGTTCGCGGGCTGGTCGGCACGGAAACCGGCCTTTCGGACTGGATCGTCGTCGATCAGACGATGATCAATGCCTTCGCCGACGCCACCCACGACCACCAGTTCATCCATGTCGATCCGGCCCGCGCCGCCGACAGCCCCTTTGGCGGCACGATCGCCCATGGTTTCCTGACGCTCTCGCTGCTGTCTGCGATGAACTACAACTGCCTGCCCAAGGTGCGCGAGCAGACCATGGGCATCAACTACGGCTTCGACGCCGTTCGCTTCGTAGCCCCCGTCAAATCCGGCGCCCGCATCCGCGGCCGCTTTGTCCTCGCCGAAGCCCGCTTCCGCGGCGGCGGCATGCTGATGACCACCTACGATGTCACCATCGAGATCGAAAACGAACGCAAGCCGGCGCTGACGGCACGCTGGACGACGATCATCCAGTTCGACCCGAAGGATCGGCCGGAGGACCACTAGGCGGGACCAGATATAGCGCGCGGAGGGCGGCGATGAGCTTGGCATATAATGAGCAGACAAAGCTTTCGCCAACGCCTTGGACCGCGCCTCGACGGCCTGCTTCACCGTCGGCATCGTTACGCCGATCGCCGGCGCGCTCTACGGCATCGGCAATTTCGCTCAGCTGTCGCGCCTTTGGCTTTCGGGTTACCTCTGCGCTTGGCTTTCCGTGGCGGTGCTATTACATTACATAGCGAGATTGACGCTCAGGAGACTGATCCCATGAGCTTTGGTTCACTATTCTTCATCTCATTCGGCCTGCCCGCCATCATCGCGGCCCTCGCCTACATCGCCTTCCTGCTGCACGAGCGCGAGTGGCGCAAGCAACGCAATCAGCCGGGCGAGTAGTAGTATCCTGATAAGACACGTTCTGAATGGGATCGATCAATGAGCGATTGGGTATTTGCTTTCGTCGTCACACCGGCAGTCGTTATCTTACTCGGCTACATCGCGATGCGCATGCACATGTGGGACATAAAGCGTCACCACAACGAGCCGAGCGAGTAGGTTGGCTAGGCCAGCCTCGCGCGCGTCGTCATGCTCGGTCTTGTGCCGAGCATCTGCCTTGGGTCAATCAACACTGGACGTGAATTGCCGTGACGCGGCGGAGGACTGAGGCCGCAGCCTGCAGAGCCTTGAGCCATGACCGTTGAACCCGCGGAGACGTGCTTAGATCCTCGGGACAAGCCCGAGGAAGACGTCGCGTAAGCGGCAGGCGGCTCTACAGCTGTTGGCCTGCCTGCTATCGCGTAGGTTGGCGTTTGCTCGCCGCGATATTACATTCTTTGGCGAGAAGAACGCTAAAGGGGCTCAGACCATGAATACTGGTGCCTTATTGTTCGTATCATTCGGCCTCCCGGCCATCATCGCCATCCTCGCCTATGCCGCGGTTCTTTGGCACGAGCGGGAATGGCGCAAGCATCGCGATCAGCCGGGCGAGTAGATCACCCCTAGCGAGCGCGTAATAAAAACACACCCAAAAGTTGGCGTCGCCTTCATAACGCGGATCGACTATACTGAGCACATGGCAAAATCCTCGGCACAATCGGCTGTTATCGTTCGCGACGCAAAGACCGGGAAAACCGTCACTGTGCGTGGTGCCGGCGCTTTGAAGGATAGCGACCTGAAGATTCGCAAGGACGTCGATCTGACCAAGCCGATCTCATCGCAAGCCTTGAAAGATCGGCGAAAGTAGAGGCCAACAATATTGCCGGGGGTTCTGCTCGACACGCACGCGCTCTACTGGCTGGTCAGCGGAAATCACCCCCTCTCCGATGAAGCTCTCGTCGCGATTGGCAAAGGCCAGGAGGCACGCAGCCTCTACGTCTCGCCGATCACGGCTTGGGAGCTCTCGCTTGCAGTGCGGAAACCGAACAATGCGCCTGACATAGGCGGCGCCGGCATTGCCAACTGGTTTCGAGACGCCGTGCGTGAAACCGCTGCGAGGGTGATTTCAATCAACCAGAAAATTGCGATAGAGGCGGCGGATGTGGTCATGACCACAGGACACAAGGACCCAGGCGATTGCTATCTGATAGCAACGGCGCGGGTGAGAAGGATGCCAATCGTGTCACGCGACAAGGTGATGCTGGCGATGGCATCGACTGGTTATGTCGACGTTATAAATTGCTGATGCGGTTGGCGTTGCCTGTCGGTCCTCAGGGCCTTGGGCATAGCCAAAACCAAATCGGGGACGGCGCGCTGGCACCGTCCCCGATCTCATAATCACAACACAGCGAAGCTCAGTGCCCCGCATCCTCGGCGCCCTCGGCAAGCAGGCCGAAGACGAAGTCCGCGAAGGACCGCCAGCATTCCACCCGGAACGTATCCTCCTCGGTGCGCAAGAGCACGATCTCGGCCTTGCCGAACAGCGTGCGCGAGCAGGCGCCGACGGGAAATGCTTCGAGCGAGAGGTCCTGCGGGCAGCCCGTGGAGATCGTCGTTTCGGCGCCCGGGCCGGAGACGATGATCGCGACGTTGCGGTGCGAGACGTCGGTTGCCGAATGCACGACGCCCACGTCCTTCAGCGCGCCCATGAGGTCTGCGCCGCTCTCGTCGATGACGAGCCATTCGTCCGGCCCGAGCCAGAGTGCGGCGCGGCCGCCCTTGCGACCCGAGGTCTTCGGCGCGTCGGGAACGGTCACGCCGAGCGCAGACGAGAGCGCCGAAAGCGATTCCGCCGGTGCACGAAGCGCCACGCGCGTGGCATTCGGCGCGGCCGTCAGCCGTACGCTGGCGGAGCCGCCCTGCTTGCCCGTGAGAACGGATGTGCGAACTGCCGTATCAGCCATTGATGCGGCCTCCTTCCTTGTCAAAGAACACCATATCCGTCACCTCGACCGCGATCGTCTTGTCGGGCATCGGCACGTAGAGCGTCTCGCCCATGCGCTTGCGGCCACCGGCGACGAGCGCAAACGCGATCGACTTGCCAAGGTTTTCCGACCAGTAGGACGAGGTCACGTGACCCAGCATCGTCATCGGCTTCGGCTCGTTCGGGTTGGCGACGACCTGCGCCCCCTCTTCGAGCACCAGCGTCGGATCCTTGGTGACGAGGCCGACCAGCTGCTTGCGGCCTTCCTTGACGAGATCCGGGCGCTTCAGGCCGCGAATGCCGACGAAGTCGGTCTTCTTCTTCGATACCGCCCAGTTGAGGCCGGCATCGTCAGGGGTCACGGTACCATCCGTATCCTGGCCGACGATGATATAGCCCTTCTCGGCGCGAAGAACGTGCATCGTCTCGGTGCCGTAGACGCAGGCGCCGAGCGGCTCGGCGTTCGCCCAGACGGCTTCGAGAACCGACTGGCCGTAATCGGCCGGCACGTTGATTTCGAAGCCGGTCTCGCCGGTGAACGAGACGCGGAAGAGACGCGCCGGAACGCCCATGACCGTGCACTCGGCAACGCTCATATGCGGGAAGGCCTCGTTGGAGATATCGACGCCTTCGACCAGCGGCGCGATGATCTCGCGCGCCTTCGGACCCTGCACGGCGATAACGGCCCACTGCTCGGTCACAGACGTCAGCCACACCTTCAGATGCGGGAACTCGGTCTGCAGATAGTCTTCCATGTGGTTCAACACGCGCGGCGCGCCGCCCGTCGTCGTCGTCACGTGGAAGCGATCATCGGCCAGGCGCCCGACGACGCCGTCGTCATAAACGAAGCCGTCGTCGCGGGTCATGATGCCGTAGCGGCACTTGCCGGGCTTCAGCGTGTCCCAGGCGTTGGTGTACATCAGGTTCATGAACTCGGCGGCATCGGGACCGACGACCTCGATCTTGCCGAGCGTCGAGGCATCGAACACGCCCGCCACATCACGCGCCGTCTTGCATTCGCGCGCGACCGCCTGGTGCATGGTTTCGCCGGCGCGCGGGTAGAACCACGCACGCTTCCAATTGCCGACATCCTCGAACACCGCACCCTGGGCTTCTTCCCACTGGTGCAGCGGCGTCTTGCGCGTCGGATCGAACAGCTCGCCACGCGAATGCGCGATCAGCGTGCCGTAGGTCACCGGCGTATAGGGCGCGCGGAAGGTGGTGAGACCAACCTGCGGGATTTCCTTGCCCAGCATCTCGGCGGCGATCGCCAAGCCGTGCATGTTGGAGAGCTTGCCCTGGTCGGAGGCCATGCCGTTGGTCGTGAAGCGCTTGATGTGCTCGATCGAGTGCATCCCCTCACGCACCGCAAGGCGGATATCCTTGGCGCAGACGTCGTGCTGGAAATCGATGAACGCCTTGGCGCTGGTCTCAGGCCCCGCCCCTTCGGCCGCACCGATCATCCCGCCGGTCCACTGATGCGCCTGCTCGGCCGAGATGCTGATCTTGCCCGCCGACGCCTTGCCGGCTGCCTGCGCCATGAGCTCGCCCGCGGCCAGCGATTCCTCGATCGTCCGCTGCAGGTCGTCGGTGCCGTTGCAGGCGCCGACGGAGAGGCAATCCTGCGCATAGGTGCCGGGCAGGAAGCGCTGCGTTTCCGGCTCGAACTTCACCTTGCCGCGCGACTGTGAGAACAGATGCACCGATGGCGTCCAGCCTGCCGAAACCAGCAGCGCATCGACCGCGATCTTGCGCGGCGAGCCGCCGCCGTTGCGGGCAACAGTCATCGACGAGATGCGCAGCTTGCCTGAGGTGTTGACGACCGACTGGCCAGAGAGAACATCGATGCCGAGCGAACGGGCCTCGGCCAGAACCGCAGCACCCGGCGTCTGCCTGCAATCGACGATCGCCGCGATCTCGACGCCTGCGCGCTTCAGGTCGAAGGCCGCCTCATAGGCCGAGTCGTGCGCCGTATAGACGCCGACCTTCTGGCCGACGGTAACGCCGTACTGGTTGAGATACATGCGCGCGGCGGACGCGAGCATGATGCCCGGACGGTCGTTGTTCGGGAACACCATGTGGCGCTCGATGGCGCCGTTGGCGAGGATGACGCGCTTGGCGCGCAGCTGCCACAGACGCTCGCGCGGCAGATGGCGGCTCGGGTTGGCGACATGGTCGGTCACGCGCTCGGCGAGGCCGACGAAATTATGGTTGTAATAACCGAAAGCGGTGGTGCGGGTCAGAACCTGCACATTGTCCATCGCCTTCAGCGCCGCAACCGTCTTCTGCGCCCACTCGTAGCCGGAGAGACCGTCGATCGTCACGCCGCTATCGTAGCGCAGCGCGCCGCCGACATCGGCCTGTTCGTCGCAGAGGATGACCTTGGCGCCGGTCTGCGCCGCAGCCAATGCCGCCGAAAGACCGGCCACGCCGGCACCGACGACAAGCACGTCGCAATGCGCGTAACGGCCGGCATAGTGATCGGGATCGGCTTCCTTCGGCGCAACGCCGAGGCCGGCCGCGCGGCGGATGATCGGCTCGTAGAGGCTCTTCCAGGCGGCCTTCGGCCACATGAAGGTTTTGTAGTAGAAGCCGGCCGCGAAGAAGGGCGAGAGCAGGTTGTTGATGCCGCCGATATCGAACGAAAGCGACGGGAAGCGGTTCTGCGATTCGACGATCATGCCGTCGAACACTTCCTGCACGGTGGCGCGCACGTTCGGCTGCTTGCGGGCGGCATCACGCGACACGTCGATCAGCGCGTTCGGCTCCTCGGCGCCAGCCGACAGAATCCCGCGCGGGCGGTGATACTTGAACGAGCGGCCGACCAGATGGATGTTGTTGGCAATCAGCGCCGAGGCGACGGTGTCACCCTCGAGCGCGGTATAGGTCTTGCCGTCGAAGGTGAAGCGCGCGGTCTTGGCGGGCGTTAGGCGGCCCTTGCCTGATATACGGTTCGCAGCGCTCATTTCGCTTCTCCTTCGAGCTGCTCATAGGTCTCGACGGGAGCATGGGGCGTTACGGCCGCACCGATATCGGGCTTCGGCTCGCCGGCCTTGTACGTCATGATGAACTTGTCGCTGATCGTGTCGCGCGCCGCGTTGAAGAAGCGGCCGCAGCCGTGCTGGTGGCGCCAGCGTTCGAAGATCAGCCCCTTGGGGTTGTCGCGCAGGAAGAAGAACTCCTCGAACTGTTCGTCGGAGATCTCGGCGATATTGGTGGGGCGGGCGATATGCGCATCGCCGGCGCCGCGAAATTCGAGCTCGGAGCGCTCTTCCTGACAGTATGGGCAATAGATAAGAAGCATGATGTCCTCGTGTCAGTGCGCGACGGCTGCGGCGGCGGCTTCGTCGATCAGACGGCCGGTGCGGAAGCGGTCCAGCGTCAGGCCGGCATTGAACTTGTGCGCCTCGTCGCGGGCAATGAGGTGCGCGAAGAGATTGGCCGAGCCCGGCGTCGCCTTGAAGCCGCCGGTGCCCCAGCCGCAGTTGACATAGAGCCCCGGAACCGGCGTCTTCGACTGGATGGCAGAGCGATCCGGCGTGTTGTCGACGATACCGCCCCACTGGCGCATCATCTTGACGCGGCGGAACATCGGGAAGAGCTCGCAGATGGCATCGAGCGTATGCGTGATGATCTGCAGGCCGCCGGTCTGGCTGTAGGAATTGTACTGGTCGGTGCCGGCGCCGATGACGAGCTCGCCCTTGTCGGACTGCGAAATATAGGCATGCACCGTGTTGGACATGACCACGCAGGGGAAGATCGGCTTCAGCGGTTCCGATACCAGCGCCTGCAGCGGGCTCGATTGCAGCGGCACGCGCACATCGGCCATCTTCATGACCGTGGTCGTGTGGCCGGCGGCCGAAACACCGACCTTCTTGGCGCCGATGAAGCCACGCGACGTCTCGACACCGGTGACGCGACCGTCAGGGCCACGGCGAATGCCGGTCACTTCGCAGTTCTGGATGATATGGACACCACGATCGGACGCAGCACGCGCATAGCCCCAGGCAACCGCATCGTGGCGCGCCGTGCCGCCGCGACGCTGGAGCGCCGCACCATTGATCGGATAGCGGGCGCTGGCAGAGATATCGAGCGGCGGACAATAAGCCTTGGCCTGCTCCGGCGTCAGCCATTCATTGTCGATGCCGTAGAGACGGTTGGCATGGATATGGCGCTTGAACGACTGCTGGTCGTGCACATTGTGCGACAGCATCATCACGCCGCGCGGCGAGTACATGACATTGTAGTTGAGATCCTGCGAGAGGTTCTCCCAGAGCTTCATCGAATGCTCGTAGATGTGCATGCTCTCTTCATAGAGATAGTTCGAGCGGATGATGGTCGTGTTACGGCCGGTATTGCCGCCGCCGAGCCAGCCCTTTTCGAGCACCGCGACATTGGTGATGCCGTGCTCCTTGGCCAGATAATAGGCCGCGCCCAGGCCATGTCCGCCGCCACCGATGATGATGACGTCGTATTCGGCGCGCGGCTCCGGCGAAGTCCATTGCTTGTCCCAGCCCTTGTGCCCCCTGAGAGCCTCACGTGCCACGGCAAAAACCGAATATCTGCGCATCCGCCTTGATCTCCTTGCGGGGAAAATCCCCTGTCGTCGGCCATACAAATCGCAAATCCAAATGCGGCACAACGTTTCTTTTGCGACGCCGGAAGGCTTTTGTTTTGACACGGTGAAAGATTGCGCCGGATGCGGCGCAAGTGAGGCTGCGACATTTCCGCCGGCCGCGCGAAATGGCCTACACGAAATCGCCGAACGAAATCCCAATGTCGTGATCGGGTCTCGCCCGACCTTGATCGGCTTTGAAAACGCGTGCTAGTCGCCCCGCATGGCAAAGCTACTACCCCCGATGGGCCCCGCCCTATTCAAGCCGGCCCTCGCCCTTTTTACGATTTGCGCCGTTTCGACCAACGCGCTGGCGCTCGATAGCAGAACGATCTCCCAGATCAAGAAGCTCATGCCTGTCGATCAGCTCGATCAGCGATGCGACATCGAGGCGATGGATCGTCTTCAGGCCGACAAGGTCATCTCCTACACCTTCTCGCACCCGAAGCGCACGGCGGTGCATGTCGATGCGGATGGCGCGGTGTTCCGGCGCAACGGCAATTGGTACCGCCTCTCCTACGCCTGCACGACAAGCCCCGACCACCTCTCGATCGTCGCCTTCACCTTCAAGCGCGGCGCAATCATCGCCCACAAGGACTGGACGCGATACTATCTCTATCCGTAAGCGGCTGGCATCGCTTGCGGTTGCAATCACCGTCCCCTCGCCTAGCTTCCCTTGTAGGTCACGCCGCAGCCAACCGTGCGGCATGACGAGAAAGGGAGGCAAGGCATGTGCCGGAACATCAAACCCCTGTCCAATTTCGACCCGCCGGCAACGGACGCGGAAATCCATGATGCGGCGCTTCAGTTCGTGCGCAAGCTGAGCGGCACCAACAAGCCATCGAAACGCAACGAGGAAGCCTTCGAGGCGGCAGTCATGTCGATCGCAGCCTGCGCCCGAGAGCTGCTGGACACGCTGGAGACCTCGCAGCCACCCCGCGACCGCGAGGAAGTGGCCGCCAAGGCGCGTGCGAAATCAGCGCTCCGGTTCGCGTGAAGGAGGCCGGACGCATGGCCGTCAAGCGCATGGACAATGTCGGCATCGTCGTCGACGACCTCGATGAGACGATCGATTTCTTCCGCGAACTCGGCCTCGAACTCGAGGGCCGCACCATGGTCGAAGGAGAGTGGGCCGGACGCATCACCGGGCTCGGCGATCAGCAAGTCGAGATCGCCATGATGCGCACGCCGGATGGCCACAGCCGCCTCGAACTCTCGCGCTTCATCTCGCCTGATATCATCGCCGATCACCGCGACGCCCCGGTCAACGCTCTCGGCTATCTCCGCGTCATGTTCGCCGTGGACGACATCGACGACACGCTCGAACGGCTCGCCAAACGCGGCGCCCGGCTCGAAGGCGAGCTGGTGCAATACAAGGACGCCTATCGGCTCTGCTATATCAGGGGTCCCGGAGGGCTATTGATCGGCCTTGCGCAGGAACTGGGCTGAGGGCATCTGCAGACGATATCGGCGAAAGCCACACCGCCTCAAGCCGGCCGCTCCCCCTCACTCTCCCGGCATCCACCGCACCTCCGAAACCTCGCGCGCCACATCCGCAATCAGCGAGCGCAGCCAGCGATGGGCGGGGTCGTTGCGGTGGCGGACGTGCCAGGCGAGATCGACGGGGAAGCTGCCGAGATCGACGGGCGCCGGCACGATCTTCAGCCTGGGATCGGCCGCCAGGTGCTGGCAGATCAGCCGCGGCAGCGTCGCGCAATAGTCGGTGACCGCGATCATCTCCGGCACGGCGAGGAAATGCGTCACCGACACCGCCACCTCGCGCCGTAGCCCACGCTGCTCCAGCGCCTGGAACAACCCGACGCGCAAGCGGCCATGGGGCACGACGTTGACATGCCTCATCCGCTCGTACTGCTCCTTCGACAGGCTGTCCGAAATCTCTGGATGATCGGCCCTGATCACGCAGGCGAGCCCCTCGTCCATCAGATGCTGCACCACCAGATTGTCCGGCGGCTCGACGATGCGGCCGAGCACCATGGCCGTCGTGCCCGACATGACACCGGTCTCGATGAGGTCGTTACCATAGGGCGTCAACCGAAGCCTGATCCCCGGCGCCGTCTCGCGCAACCTCGCGACGATGGCAGGCATCAGCACATATTCGACATAGCTGTTGGGCGCGATGGTGAAGGAGAGATCGGCCTCAGCGGGATCGAACTCCTGCTGCCCGAGCACTGCCCCGTCGATCGCCGCCAGCGCGGTGGCGATCACGGGCGCCAGCTCCAGCGCCATCTGCGTCGGCTGCATCCCATAGCGCTCGCGCACGAACAGCGGATCGCGCATGACGACGCGCAGCCGCGAAAGCGCATTGGAGAGCGCCGGCTGGGTGATCCCCAGGCGGTCGGCGGCGCGCGTGACATTGCGCTCCTCCATCAGCGTCACGAAGACAGGCAGCAGGTTAAGGTCGTATCGCATTCAGTTATAATGCACCGTGAATATCTAGGATCAAACAAATAAATTTCTGAAATAGATATCCGAGGCGCATGATCCAATCATCAAAGGCCAGCAGAGTTCAGGCCAAACAAGGAGAACGATCATGAGTGAGAACATCAAGGGTAAAGTCGTACTCATCACCGGTGGCAGCACCGGCCTCGGCGCTGAAACCGCGCGCCATCTGGCAGCCAACGGCGCCCGCGTCGCGATCGCCGCCCGCCGCAAGGACAAGCTCGATGACGTCGTCGCCGAAATCACCAAGGCTGGCGGCGAAGCCCGCGCCTACCAGCTCGACGTCGTCGACAAGAACCAGGTGAAGCAGGTGACCGACGCCGTGATCGCCGATTTCGGCACGCTGGATGTGCTGATCAACAATGCCGGCATCATGCCGATCCGTCCGATGGCCGAGGTCAATACCGAGGAATGGGACGCGATGATCGACGTCAACATCAAGGGCACGCTCTATGGCATCGCGGCAGCCCTCCCCTTCTTCCTGGAAAAGAGCCGCGGCCACATCATCAACCTGAGCTCGGTTGCCGGTATCAAGGTTTTCGCGCCGGGTGGAACCGTCTATTCCGGCACCAAGTTCGCCGTCCGCGCCATCTCCGACGGCCTGCGCCAGGAAGTCGGCTCCAAGGTTCGCGTCACCTCGATCGAGCCCGGCGCCGTCGACAGCGAGCTCAAGCACAACACCACGGGTACCGCGCAATCGAGCGTGCTCGATTTCTACAAGATCGCCATTCCGGCAAGCGCCGTCGCCCGCGCTATCGCCTATGCCATCTCACAGCCTGACGATGTCGATATCAACGAAATCGTCCTGCGCCCGACCGCCCAGGAATTCTGATTGATACAATGACGTGACGATGCGACGGCTCGCCTCTCCGGAAAGGAGCGGCGAGCCGTTGCCGTTTCTCAGTTCGTCAGCCGGCTCGTCGACTTGGTCGCCGCCTCGCCGATCGAGCTGAACGCCGCCGTCAACGCATCCATCGTGTTCGGCTCGTAATAGTTGGCGTCGGTAGAGGCGCAGAATTTCAAGAGCGCCTTGCCCTTGTCCGGCGCCATGAACGCCACCGTATAGATCTTGATGCCGGCCGCCTTGGCGTTGGTGCACTCGTCGCGTACCGATTGGTCGAGCTTGCTCACCCAACTGCCGGTATCCCCGGTCATGTCGCCGTCGGTCATCAAGATGATGATGCGGTCGGAATTGGTGTTGTCCCTCTTCTTCTGCTCGACGCTTTCCGTGTCGGTGCCGTATTGGTTCTTGGCGATGTTGGCGTTCGCCGCCTTCATCGCCGCCGTGGCGTCCGTACCATTGTTCTTTTCGATCGTTATACCGCTTACGTGACCCCGGGCGCTCGTCGTGCCCCAGGCCATTGGCGATTGTCCCTTGATGCTGCTGGTATAGGAAATCGCGCCGCTGCGGACATAGCGAGCGTTCGGATCGTACTTGTCGAGCGAATCGAACAGCTTGCCCGCAGCAATCTTCAGTGCGTCGATCTTGCTGTAATAGGCAGGCTGCGTACCGATGCAGATGCCGAGCAGGTAGATCGCGCACTTCGTGCCGTTCTGCGTTGTCGTATCCTCGGACATCGACGTGGACGCATCGAGAAGCACCTCGATCGAGATTCCGTTCTTCGTCGTTCCCGTGCCGCTGGTGCTCTTGCTGGCGGCCGACACGGTTCTCGTATTGCCGGCGATGAGCGCGCTAAGCGGCGTCAACGTCACCGGCATCGAGGCGGTCACGCCCACGACGAAGCTTTTTCCGGACGAAGTGGTCATCGTCGTGATCGAGACCGTAGCCGCCTGCTTGGCGGCCGCCGCAGCCGTGCTGCCGGCAATGCTGGCCACCTGACCGGAGAGAAAATCAAGCCCCAGCGTCTTTCCTGACGTCTCGTCGGCGGTTCCCTTCATAAGCGCGGTCGAGACGGCAAGCGCCGATGCATCCGTCGCTTCCTGCAACTGGCGCTGCGACAGGGAAAGGTTGGCGGTATCGACCGCCAGCCCCGCCACACCGACGAGAATCGGCAGCACGAGCGCGGTGGTGATGCCGAAGTTTCCGTCCCGGCGCCTAAAGAGACGCTTTATGTCTTGAACGTACAGCATGCTCGAAAACGAGCACGCGGCGCAAAAGTGCCATCGCACGTTGAATCGCACTTAACCGGAGGTAAGCCTACCGAGAAGTCCGGGTCATTTTAGAACAGAGGAATAAAGCACCGATCGGCGACACAGACCCAAAGGGGCCCGATGCCGATGTGCACAATCAACCGATTGTCGGGAGGAATGACGCGTGCCCGATCGGGCGCTCCGAGATCAGGAGGACGCGGTCTTGGACGTTGCCCGCTTTTTCTTGGCGGGTTCGGCCTCAGGCGGGGCCTCGGCAGCGCGTTGCAGGCGGAGAGCCTTGAGCTTCTCCGTCTTCAATTCGCGAGCCGCGGCCTCGGCTGAAATGATCGCACGGGCCGTCGTGTCGGTCACGACAGCCTTATCGCGAGACGAGAGCTTGGCCTGATTGAAGAATTCATCATCTGAAGTCATCTGCGCTCTCTACATCTAAGCGTTGGGCCAGCCTTTAGCGGGCCGGACGCACGGCCTTCTTCGGTGCAGGAAGCAGGCCTTCGCGCTGCAGCTTCTTGCGGGTCAGCTTGCGCTGGCGGCGAACGGCTTCGGCCTTTTCGCGCACGCGCTTTTCCGACGGCTTTTCATAGGCGCTGCGCGCCTTGAATTCGCGGAAGAGACCTTCGCGCTGCATCTTCTTCTTCAGGACGCGGAGCGCCTGGTCGACATTGTTATCCCTGACGAGAACCTGCAAATTGTATTCCTTTCTTGCGGCAACGAGTTGCCGGTTTGTGACGAGCCGAAAACTGTTTCCCGCCCTTGGCGCCATAAGCGAGGCCGGGATGTCCTGACGGCAATCGTCGCGGTTTCGTGTCTGGCATCGAGGATGCCGGCTAAGTGGTGCCGAAATCGCCGCCGGCAATTTCAACAATCGAGACCAAGGCCCCGAAACGGTCTGAACTGCTGCGCCGGAGGATCGAAATCCTGAGGCGACCGGCAAAAAGCCGATCCTCGCAGCGATACCAATGATCACTTCCAATGCGAGGCATTTCCCGACAATCGCGTGCCGGGCATGATCGATTTTGAGAGGAGATCTGACGGAGCGATTGGGCTCTTTGACAAAGGTCACAAGCAATAGTCGATGGCGCAATTATAGTGCAAACGACAGCCGATGCAAGGAACGAACCGGAATTAGCCGCCAAGCCCTGCCGCCACGGGGCTTTCGGGCACCGCATGGGGCACTTGTGGCGCGATGCGAGGGGGAAAATACCTTTTGCGCCAATGCGAGCCTGGATTGCAGGGTTTTTTCGGCTGAAACCCGCTGATCCATATGGACTTCGGCCAAGTGATCTGCTATCCCGCACACCAATCGCGAGGCGCTGCCGCGCGGAATGAACATTTTTTGCCTCTGTCATTGGGATGACCCAGGCATCAACCGAACCAAAGGAACGTGATTCTCGTGCAGGTACTCGTCCGCGACAACAATGTTGACCAGGCTCTCCGCGCTCTCAAGAAGAAAATGCAGCGCGAAGGCATTTTCCGCGAAATGAAGATGCGCGACTACTACGAAAAGCCTTCGGAAAAGCGCGCTCGCGAAAAGGCTGAAGCTGTTCGTCGCGTTCGCAAGCTGGCCCGCAAGCGCCTTCAGCGCGAAGGCGGAGTTGCTGCACGCTAAGGCGTTCCCGTCGTTATTTCGACGTTTTCAGATGCATGTTGGCGGGGGCGATCTGGTCGCCACCGCCTTTTTTGTTTGCTGCTTCGCCTGCCCGTCTCAAGACCGGCCGGCCGTAATGGGGAAAACGAGCCCGCATGGCTGATACGATGTTGAATGCCCGATCCTTGCGTTCGTCGACGAAAATGACCGCCCTGGCCGTGCTGGCGCTGGTCGCCGCTCTCGGCCTCGCCGGCTGCACCACGAACAGCACCTCCGATGCCGTCATCCGCATCGACAAGGCCCAGGGCTCGCAGGAAAACATCGCATCGCTGACCTCGGTCATCAACGCCAACCCGCGCGACCCCGAAGGCTACAACGTTCGCGGTTCCGCCTATGGTCGCGGCGGCGACTTCCGCGCGGCGCTGAACGATTTCAACACCGCCCTGCAGATCAATCCGAAATTCTACCAGGCTTACGCCAACCGCGCGCTCGTCTACCGCAACATGGGCCAGCAGCAGCAGGCGATCCAGGATTACAATTCCGCACTGCAGATCAACCCGAACTACGACGTGGCTCTGATCGGCCGCGGCAACGTCTACCGCACCGCCGGCCAGGACGATGCCGCCTTCAACGATTTCAACAAGGCGATCCAGAACGGCACCACCGACGGCCGCGCCTACCACAATCGCGGCCTAATCTTCCAGAAGCGCAACGACCAGGCCAAGGCGATCGACGATTTCTCCAAGGCGATCTCGCTCTCGCCGAACTCGCCGGAGCCCTATAACGGCCGCGGCATCTCCTATATCGCGCTCAATGACGACGACAACGCCTTCGCCGACTTCAACCACGCGATCGAGCTGAACGGCAACATCGCCGAGAGCTGGGCCAACCAGGCGCTGGTCTACGAGCGCCGCGGCGACAAGCAGAAGGCCGCTCGCTCCTATCGCCACGCCATCGGCCTCAGCCCGAAGTACCAGCCTGCCAAGGACGGCCTCGCCCGCGTCAGCGCCGCCGGCTGATCCAGCCTAATCAGCGAAGGATGAAGACGACGATGGCTGCCAAACCGCATGTGATCGTCGTCGGCGCCGGTATCATCGGCGCCTCCATCGCCTGGCATCTGGCCTGCGATGGCGCCAAGGTCACCGTCGTCGCCGAGGACAATGGCGGCGTCGCCACCCCCTGCTCCTTCGCATGGATCAACGCCAGCTGGGGCAATCCTGAATTCTACTATCGCTTCCGCCGCCGTTCGATGGCCGAGTGGAAGAGATTGGCTGGCGAACTGCCCGGCCTGCCGCTCGAATGGTGCGGCAGCCTCTCCTGGGACCTGCCGCCGGAGCGGCTGGAAGCCTTCATCGCCGAGCATGGCGCCTGGGGCTACGGCATCGAACGCGTCGATGGCGATGCGATCCGTAAGCGCGAACCTCATCTCGCCAATCATCCCGACCATGCCGTGGTCGTTGCCAAGGAAGGCGCCGTCGAGCCGGTCGCCGCCGCCCGCATGATGCTCGCCGATGCCAAGACGCGCGGCGCGACCGTGATCGACGCCGCCGTGCGCGGGCTGCTGCGCACTGGCGAGCGCATCTCCGGCGTGGTGACGTCGGCAGGCGTGATGGAGGCCGATCATGTCGTGCTCGCCTCCGGCGCCGGCACCGCACCCTTGACCGCAAGCATCGGCATCACGCTGCCGATCGAAACGCCCGCCGGCCTCATCGTCCATTCCCGCCCGCATGCAAGGCGGCTGAACGGCCTCGTCATGGCGCCGGAGCTGCACATGCGCCAGACATCGGAGGGCCGCATCATCGCCGGCAGCGATTTCGGCGGCGCACAGCCGGGCGAAGACCAGCATGCCACGGCGCAAGCCCTGTTCGCCAAGGTGAAGGCAGCACTTGCCGACAGCCAGTCGCTCGCCATGGACTTCTTCACCGTCGGCTACCGCCCGACGCCGAAGGACGGTTTCCCTATGATCGGCGATGTCTGCGACGGCCTCTATATCGCCGTCATGCACTCCGGCGTGACGCTGGCGCCGCTCGCCGGCATGCTCGCCTCCAGCGAGATTTTGCAGGGCGAGAGCGATCCGATGCTCACGCCCTTCAGGCCCACCCGCTTCCTCTGACAGCGCAAGCAGCGCTGACCGACAAATGCCCTCGGCTATGTTTTAGTATGTTGCAAGCGATCCCCCCTGCCCCTAACATGCGACACGTTCGATAGCAGGCTATCGGGAATGTGATAGCGCGTTGAGGGCGGATATCGTGATTGAAGTCTCTGCTGTTACCTGTTGGAAACCTGTGTCCGCGGCCGCTCTCTCACACGTCAGGCGGTGCCAGTGCCGATGAAGCGTAGCCTGCGTTTCTTCCCCAAGGCTTCGATCGGTACATACCTGATCGCGATGGCTGTTGCCGTGGCGCTTCCCATTTTCGCGCTGGTGGCACTGCTGCTCGGCCAACTGGAAGACAGCCAGCGTTCGATCCTGAAGCGCGAGACCGCGCAGGACGCCACCGCCCTTGCCCGCACGGTCGACCGCCAGCTGCAGGACATGGCGACAACGCTCAGGCTGCTCTCGACCTCCCCCGAACTCGAGCACGACGATTTCGCCGCCTTCCATAACCGCACCGAAACCGCGATGCGTGGCGACACGCTCTACGTGCTGGCGGTGGACAAATCGGGCCAGCTGCTGCTCAACACCCGCGTCGATTACGGCACGCCACTCGGCAAGGTGGCCAACCTGCCGTCGGTGGAATCGGTCATGCGCTCCGGCCGCATCGAGGCATCCGATGTCTTCATGGGCCGCACCAGCGGCGAGTGGGTCTACAACGTCGCCATGCCCGTCAAGATCGGCGACGTCGCGGCCCTGATCGTCACCCAGAACGCCAAGGACCTCGCCAAGATGGTCTCGACGGAGGGCCTGTCGTCCGACTGGTCGGCCGCTATCCTCGATCAGAGCGGCCATGTCGTCGCCTCCGCCGGCGCCACCAATCTCGCCTTCGGCCAGCCTTTCGATCCGCGCATTCTGCCTCAGCTGGTCAATTCGAGCGGCGTCTACGAGGATAGCGTCATCATGCCCAAGGCTCTGCTCGGCTATGCGCAGATCCCCGGCTGGTCTTGGAAGGCCGTGGTCTGGGGACCGGTCGCCACCGCCCAGGCCTCGATCCTCACGACATGGCGCTTCCTGATCATCGGCGGCATCGCGCTGTTTCTGGTCGCCATCTTCGGCGCCTATATCGTCGCCCGCCAGGTCCGCACCACCATCCGCGCCATCGCCGATATGGCCAACCGCATGGGCGAAGGCCACATCGTCGCGCCGATCGAAACCAGCGTGATCGAGGCCAACCGCGTGGCCGTGGCGCTCTCCAACGCCTCCTTCGACCGCAGCCAGACGGAAGACCGGCTGCATTTCGTCATGAACGAACTCGTCCACCGCACCAAGAACCTGCTTGCGCTCGCCCAGGCGATGATGCGCCAGATCGCCCGGCAGGCGAGCTCGGTGGAGGAATACCAGGCAGCCGTCGCCGATCGCCTCGAGGGGCTGGCGCGCTCCATCCAGCTTCTGACCAGCGAGCAATGGGCCGGCGCGTCGCTGCGTCGTGTCATCGATATCCACCTCGAAGCCTTCCCGCACGCCCTGCAGCAGATCGAGGTGACCGGCACCGATTTCATGCTGAAGCCCGAGGCCGTGCAGAACCTCGGCCTCACCCTGCATGAGCTCGCCACCAACTCGATCAAGTACGGCGCGCTCTCGGTCCCCCAGGGCCGCGTCCGGCTCTACTGGCAGAGCATCCAGGAAGACGAGCACACCGAGGAGATGCTGCGCGTCGTCTGGGACGAGCGAAACGGCCCGCCTGTCACAGCACCCGAGCGCTCCGGCTTCGGCACGACCGTCATCAAGAACCACGCCGCCGCCGCCTTCAGCGGCAGCGTCCACGTCGACTTCCGCCCGGAAGGCCTGCGCTGGGAATTGACGGCGCCGCGCCGCGTGCTGCAGCGCGACTGAGGCAATCACCTCTTACACGCACACGCACGAAATCCGGGCGGCCAACCACCCGGATCCATCACTTCGAATTTTCTGGAGAGCCCGTTAGCCGCGCTTAGCGCAGCAGCACGAGGCCGGCGATGAAGACGATCAGCAGCACCACGATGCCGCCGAGCAGGCCGGCGCCTGCGAAGAAGCCGGCGGTCATGCCGAGCAGCAGCGCAACGAGGAACAGCGTGCCGAATTTCGCGGCCACCAGGAACATGTTGTAGGTCTGCTCGTGCGCTGGATAGTCCATCGGCGCGCCGACTTCGGCGGGTCCGGTATTGTGCTCGGCCATGCTTGTCATCTCCCTGAAACCCCGGCCCGCATCATGATGCGGCCGCATGCCTTTCTCATCCACGCGCTCCCACGCGCAAATGTCCCGCTAGAGGAATTACACAAAGCCCGGAAAAGCGCAATGCATGAGAATGCCGCAGGCGAGCGGCTTTCCCATGCATTGCTGATCGCCGCTCAAAGCGGCAGATCGGTTCCGAGATCTCCCTCGGGCATGAAGCGCGCCGTGGGAATGATATTGAGCGGCGGCATGCCGCCGACGGGATCGCGCGAGAACATCATCCGCTGCTCGCTGGCGCTGGAGATGAAGAACGGGTAGCGCGTCAAAAGCTTGCGCCCGACCTCGATCACATTGGTCGCCATCAGCGTCAGCTCGAAGCCGTAGGTCTCGGTCATCCGGTTGGCGACGACGGTATCGGCGTAAAAGACGCGCTTGTAGAAGGCCGCATGCGCCGGACGGACATGCTGCATCACGCGGTCGGCCCTGAAATGCGCGGCCGCCACGATGTTCGGCCGCAGCGTCAGGTAAGGCAGCCACGGCAACTCGGTGCTGAGCTCCGGATCGGCGGCGAACCGCGCCGGGTCGACGAGGCTGAGGCCGGCATCGAGAAACGCATCCATCTCGGCTGGAAAGATCCCGCCCGATTGCGACACGCGATGATCGGGTGTCACGTGGTGAATGCGGATCGTGCTGACCAGTTGCTCGTAATAGTAGAGACCAAACACATAGGCCTGGCTGTCGAAGTCGGCATCGTCGATCATCGACTTGGCCGCGACAGGCAGCACCTCGCGCGCCTTGTAGGCTTTGTAGCGCAGCCGCTCGACCTCTTCCATGTCCTCACCGCTCTCAATACGGCGGTATTCCACGTGGTCCATTATTTCGAGAATTTTGCTGCTGAAATCACTCGTCTTTAAAGAGTTGTCCACCATTGCATCCCGGCCCAAAAGTTAATGGGCCATTAATCATATGGAACCGCGAGAAGGGCAAGAATTAATTAAAATTTGCCTTAGATTTGAGCTGTTAAGGTTAACGCGAACACGGAAAACACACGCTTATAAGCGTGGTCTTAAACATTCTGACGGGTGGATTTATGCAACTCTCGGGCGTTTGCGCGGCGTCGAGCGGCGGCTCAGGCTCTGCGAGAGGAGCACGATGTTCTGCGATGGAACGGCCGGCGAGAAGACGTAGCCCTGGACGAGATCGGTCGCCCGGTACTTGTTGAGAAGTGCCAGCTGCTCGGTTGTCTCGACACCTTCGGTGACGATCTTCAGGCCGAGCTCGCGCGCCAGGTTGACCGTGCCGCGCAGCAACTTCAGGCGGCGACCATCCTCGACGATGTTGCGCAGGAAGGAGCGGTCGATCTTGACGATATCGAGCGGCAGCGTGTCGAGATAGCTGAGGCTGGAGAAGCCGGTGCCGAAGTCGTCGATGGCAATCGTGATGCCCGATGCGCGAAGCTGCGCCAGGATGGCGCGCACGGCGGCCGGCTCGTCGATCAGGCAGCTTTCGGTGATCTCCAGATGCAGCCGCTCCGGCTCCAGGCCGGAATTGTCGAGCGCCTGGGCGACGACTGCCAGGATATCGGCGTCACGCAGGTCGCGCGCCGAGAGGTTGACGGAGACGGCGACGTGCTCCGGCCAGGTCATGCAGTCGGCGCAGGCCTTCATCAGCACGAAGCGGGTGATCTCGGAGATGATACCCATCTCTTCGGCGAGACGGATGAAGACATCCGGCGGGATCGAGCCCTTCTCCGGATGCACCCAGCGCGACAGCGCCTCGGCGCATTCGATCCGCGTGCCATCGGCCTTGAACATCGGCTGGTAGGCGACGCTGAGGCCCTGGTTGGCGACGGCTTCGCGCAGATCCGCCTTCAGCTTCTGCTGCTCGATATAGCGGCCATCCATTTCGCGCTCGAAGCCGGCAATGCCGCCGCGCTCCTTGGACTTTGCTTCAGACAGCGCGAGATCGGCCTTGATGCTCCATTCGTCCATGGCGAATGCATCGCTCTCGAGGATCGCGAAGCCGGCCGAGAGCGAGACCAGGAAGGTCACGTCGTCGGCTTCGTAATTGCCCTGGATCGCGGCGTGGACGCGCCGGATCTCGGCGTCGAGCGCCTCGTTGTCCTTGGCATGCGGGAAGAACAGGATGAACTGGTCGCCCATCAGACGGCCGACGATGGCCTTGCGCGCCTGCTCCTCGATCCGGTTGGCGATATTGCAGAGCAGATGGTCGCCGGTGATATGGCCGCGCATATCGTTGACGTGCTTGAACTCGTCGATATCGAGAACCATGAAGCCGACAGGGCCGCGCTTCTTGTGGTGCTTGTTCAGATAGTCCTGCACGAGATGGCTGAAATACTCGCGGTTCGGCAGCCCCGTCAGCGCGTCGTAGCGCACCATGTGCAGGATCTTCTGCTCCGCCTTCACGCGGCTCGACACATCCTCGAATATCAGCACGGCGCCGCCATCGGCGCGGCGGCTGGCGGAAAACTCAAGCGACAAGTCCTCGGGGAAATGAATGAGCGTGCGCGACAGCTTGCCTTCGGCGACATGCGTCATCTGCCTGAGGATGAGCTCCGGCTGCGTCGAATCCATGAAGCTGTAGCGCGCGCCATAGCGCAGCACCGCGCCGAGATCGCGATCCTTCAGCCGGCCGGGATCGCCGATCTTCAGGAGATCGCAGGCCTTGCGGTTGATCACCTGGATGCGGTTTTCCGGATCGACCATGACGAGGCCGTGCGGCATGTTGTTGAGCGCCGTGTCGAAACGATCGGCGATCTGGGTGATCTCGCGGCGGGCAATCACGTTCTCATAGAGAAACTCGCGCACGCCATTGGCCATGGCCCGCGTCGTCAGGCCGAACGGGATGAGAAACACCGACAGCATGGTGCGATAGAAATCGAGCGCCATCAGGCTGCAGAGGATCATCGGCAGGCAGCAGGCCAGCGTCTGCAGGTCGATCGCCTTCTGCGAACCGTAGTTGCGGCCGACGACCGAGACCATGGAAGCCATCGTCACCGCCGTGCAGGCGAGTTCGGCGAAGGGGTCCTGCAGGAAGAAGATCGCGTATCCGCTGCCGATGCCGAGAATGGCGGCGGTCGAGGCGGCGCCGATCACATAGACCGTTTCCCAATGCTCGATCCGCTCGCGCGAAAGCGTCGACTTGTCCACCTTGTCGAACATGCGAAAGGTGATCATGCGCGCGACAAAGACGATGAGGAACGCGATCGAGAGCAGGACGTAGAACGGGGAATCTGTTTTGGCGGCGACGGCGAGAAACGCGACGACATGCACGGCCACACCCGCGACGAGCGTCATCCGGTTCCCGAAAAGGGAACTCACGAAAGACAGATATACGTCAGTAGGGACCCTGTTCGGGTTATGTGGCTTCATCCATACTTTCCCTGTGCGGCGAAACATTACCGCCAACCCTTTAAAAATTGATTTCAGGCCACGCACACATTTGGTTGATTTTTCTACAATCTTAGCGAGAGCTATGGCGCGAATTGGCTTTTTTTGCAGCTTCACGGGGATGTTTTACAATAAGGCGGTCCATCCAGAGGTTGTCGCCATCCTCCCCGGCAAGTGCTGCTGGCGGTTCGCCCGCGATATAAGACTATAATCCAACATCCGGGCTTTCCGCTTCCAATTTCAGGGTCCCTGATCTACCACTTGAGGTGGGAGAGCATGGGGTAAAACCCATGAAATAGGAGGGGGAAAGGCATGCCGGTTTTTCTAGCCGCCAGCCGGCTGATCGATGCTGTCAGCCAGTTCATGGGCAAGCTGTCCGAATATATGGTGCTGTTCTGTTGCCTGATCAGCGCCGCCAACGCGCTGATCCGCTACACCTTCAACTACAGCTCCAACGGCTGGCTCGAGATCCAGTGGTATCTCTTCGCCTTCGTGGTCGTGCTGGGTGCCGCCCACACGCTCAGAATGAACGAACATGTCCGCGTCGACCTGATCTACGGCTCGGTGTCCGACCGGGCACGTCTGTGGATCGACACGATCGGCCTGATCGTCTTCCTGCTTCCGGCCTGCATCTTCCTCACCTGGCTCTGCTGGCCCTTCTTCTGGCTCTCTTATGTCCAGCACGAGGTCTCCTCCAATGCCGGCGGGCTGATCCGCTGGCCGGTCAAGCTCATCCTGGTCGCGGGCTTCGGCCTTTTGACGCTGCAGGGTCTCTCCGAGCTGATCAAGCGCATCGCCGCGCTGACCGGTCATTTGGTCGTCGAGACCAAATACGAAAAGCCGCTGCAGTAACCGCGACCGGGAGGAAAGCCATTGTTCGATTTCGGCATCATTCCGCCGGCCATGTTCGTGGGCATGGTCCTGTTCATGCTCTACGGTTTCCCGGTCGCCTTTTCGCTGGCCGCCGTCGGCCTGTTCTTCGGCATCATCGGCGTCGCCACCGGCCATTTCAGCGAGGCCTTCCTGCAGGCGCTCCCATTGCGCTTCTTCGGCATCGTCTCCAACGATCTCCTGCTCGCCATCCCCTTCTTCACCTTCATGGGCGCGATCCTGGAGCGTTGCGGCCTGGCGGAAGACCTGCTCGAGGGCATGGGCAAGCTCTTCGGCCGCATCCCCGGTGGCCTTGCCTATGCCGTCATCCTCGTCGGCGCGGTGCTCGGCGCCATCACCGGAACGGTCGCCGCCTCCGTCATCACAATGGGCGTCATCTCGCTGCCCATCATGCTGCGCTACGGCTATAGCCCGAGGCTCGCCACCGGCGTGATTGCCGCATCGGGCACCATCACCCAGGTCATCCCGCCCTCGCTCGTCCTCGTCGTCCTCGCCGACCAGCTCGGCAAGTCCGTGGGCGACATGTATCTCGGCGCCATCGGCCCATCGATCCTGCAGGTGGCGATCTTCATGATCTACATCCTGATCCTGTCGATCGTAAAACCCGCCTCCGTGCCGCCGCTCCCCAAGGAAGTGCGCGGCGATTTCACCTGGGCGCTGCTCTTCAAGGTGCTGTCGGGCATGGTGCCCTCGATCGTGCTGATCTTCCTCGTGCTTGGCACCATCTTCATGGGTCTCGCGACCCCCACCGAGGCCGGCGCGCTCGGCGTCGTCGGCGCCATGGCGCTCGCCGCCATGCATCGCCGCCTGACCTGGCCGCTGATGCAGGAAGCGATGCGCTCCACCATGCACATCACATCCATGGTGGTGATGATCCTGATCGGCTCCACCTGCTTCAGCCTCGTGTTTCAGGGCATGGACGGCTCGCGCTGGATCGAGCACATGCTCTCGGGCATCCCCGGCGGCCCGGTCGGCTTCCTGATCTTCGTCAACATCTTCATCTTCGTGCTGGCCTTCTTCCTCGATTTCTTCGAGATCGCCTTCATCGTCATCCCGATGCTGGCCCCGGTCGCCTCCGCACTCGGCATCGACCTGATCTGGTTCGGCGTGCTGATATGCGTCAACATGCAGACGAGCTTCATGCACCCGCCCTTCGGCTTCGCGCTCTTCTATCTGCGCTCGATCGCCGACCGCAGCGTCAAGACTTCCGATATCTACATGGGCGCCCTGCCTTGGGTCGGCATGCAGCTGATCCTCGTCGCCATCGTGATCTTCTGGCCGCAATCGGTGACCTACTGGCTGAAGAAGGGGCCGGAGGTGGATCTGAACTCGATCAAGATCGAGGTCCCCGGCTTTGGCGGCAACGGGCTTGGATTACCGCCAATGGGCACCCCACCCGGCATGCCCGGCCTGGCGCTGCCGCCGATGAACGGCCTGCCGGGGCAACCGCCGACACAGCCCAAGCCTGCTCAGCCGGATTTGAGCCAGCCGCCGGTGATCAAGTAGGGATTTCAGTTGGATAATGATTTTGGATGGGTGGGAGACCGGGGCCCCTCATCCGCCTGCCGGCACCTTCTCTCCGTTGGGGAGAAGAGATTTGGGCGGGCCGCTCGCGCCGACCTCCCCTTCTCCCCCGCGGGGAGAAGGTGGCCCGAAGGGTCGGATGAGGGGGCCACACGGCACACCGCCAGCCCCCTCAAATTCACAGCAAAACCCTCAGATCTTCCCAGCCCGCTGCTGGATCATCATGAACGTATCGAACGTATATTCCGACAGCTGCATCCACAGATACGCATCGCGCTTGAACGCCGTCTGATCCTCGTAGATCTTCTTGAAGTAAGGATTGGACGCCGAAATCTCGGCGTAGATCCCGAGCGAAGCCTGGAAGCAGGCTTCCATGATTTCCTGGCTGAAGGGACGCAGCGTCGCGCCCTCGGAGACCAGCTGCTTCAGCGCCGGCGGGTTCTTCATGTCGTACTTCGCCATCATGTTGGTGTTGGCAAAGGCGCAGGCATCGGTGAGCGCCGCCTGGTAATGCTTCGGCAGGCTGTTCCACTTTTCCAGGTTGAAGAAGGCGTGCACCGTCGGGCCACCCTCCCACCAGCCGGGATAGTAGTAATACTTCGCGACCTTGTGCAGGCCGAGCTTCAGGTCGTCATACGGCCCGACGAACTCGGACGCGTCGATCGTGCCCTTTTCCAGCGCCGGATAGATATCGCCGCCGGCGATCTGCTGGGGGATGACGCCGAGCTTGCTGATCACCTGGCCGGCGAGGCCGGCGATGCGCATCTTCACGCCCTTCAGATCATCCAGCGTATTGATTTCCTTGCGGAACCAGCCACCCATCTGGGCGCCGGTATTGCCCGCCGGCAGGCCGTAAATGCCCTGCGTGGCGTAGAATTCGTTCATCAGCGTGTTGCCGTTGCCCTCGTAGAACCAGGCATTGGTGAGACGCCCGTTGAGGCCGAAGGGAATGGCTGTGCCGATCGCGTAGGTCGGGTCCTTGCCGACGAAGTAATAGGAGCAGGTGTGCGCCGCTTCCACCGTTCCGGCGCTGACGGCATCGGCCGCCTGCAGGCCGGGAATGATCTCGCCGGCGGCAAAGGGCTGGATGGTAAAGTTGCCATCGGTCGATGCGGCCAGATGCTTGGCGATATCGTCGGCCGCGCCATAGATCGTGTCCAGGCTCTTCGGAAACGACGATGTCATGCGCCAGGCGATCTTCGGATTTTCCTGGGCGATGGCGGGTGCCGCCAGAGCCGAGGCAGCAACGGCGCCGACGCCCGCTGTTCCTGCCTTCTTGAAGAATGAACGACGATCCATCAAAAACCTCCCATTGTTGGTTCAGCAGGGCCAAACTCTCCCCACCCGCGGAACGAGGGAAGCTAAGCATGCGGACGCAGGTGATTCAAGCGCCGGCCTATTAGTCTTTGGGATCACGACACCAATATGGCGAGTAGCGCATTTCGATCGGAATCAGCGGCTTAGTCGCTTCATTGCGCGGCCCGCGCATGGCCTTGCCGCAATTTGGCCGGGCACATCAGGCACACGTTGACAGGAAAGCCGTTCTGGTTTCTCTCATTGGCAAGAGATGATCGTCCTCAGGATAGACAATGACCAAGCCCATCGTCGCCGTTCCCGCCGATATCCGCAGCTTTGACGGCGCCACCTGGCATGCCGTGCAGCACCAATATGTACGCGCCGCGCTGAACGCATCCGGCGTCATGGCCTTCATCATCCCGGCCTTCGAGGAAGGTTACGACATCGACGCCATTCTCGACCGCGTCGACGGCGTCCTCGTTTCCGGCTCGGCGAGCAACGTCCACCCCGCCCGCTACGGCAAGGAAGCAACCGAGGCCGACGGCCCCTTCGACCCCGCCCGCGACGCGACCTCGCTGCCCCTCATCCGCCGCGCCATCGACCGCGCCATCCCGCTGCTCGCCATCTGCCGCGGCATCCAGGAATTGAACGTTGCGCTCGGCGGCACGCTCGCCAGCGAGATCCAGGACCAGCCCGGCATCTGGGACCACCGCAAACCCGATAACGTCGACCGCGACGGCATGTACGCCATCCGCCAGAACGTCATCGTCAGGGAAGGCTCCTGCATTGCAGGCATCGTCGGCTCCGGCGAAATCAAGGTGAACTCGCTGCACCGCCAGGCGATCGCCGAGACAGCACCCCGCCTTGCCGTGGAAGCAGTCGCCGAGGACGGCACCGTCGAAGCCGTCTCCGTCATCGACGCCAAGGCCTTTGCCGTCGGCGTGCAATGGCATCCCGAATACTGGGCCGAAACCGACAAGCCCTCCAACCAGCTCTTCACCGCCTTCGGCGACGCCGTCCGCGACTATGCCGCAGCTAAGCTGCCGGCCAAGGCTACGAAGGTGGTGGCGTAAGCCGAGAAAAAGCCTTTGTTTTATCGCATGTCGGCGCCGCAAAACCGCTGCACACTTTTGCGCGACATGCTTTAACCCCGCCGCGCCCAGCGCAGACCGCCCACGACAGCGATGGCGAGAAGCGGCCAGATCGCCCAGAAAGTGCCGTGCCAGGAGAGAAGGTTGATGCCGATCAGCCCGAGCGCCGAGATGGCGAGCGCCACAAGCCGCGCATCGTAGCGCTCCTGCAGATGCGCCCAGCGCATCGCCGCGACATATGCCAGCGCCAGCAGAGGCCAAGCGGCCCAGAAGACGCCATGCCATGTCAGCGTGTTGATGACAACGAGTGCTGCGGCGATCACGCCGAGCACCGCAAGGTTCCGCCGCTGATTCAGCGATTGCCCCGCGTTCTGACCCGGCGCCACGCCGGCCAACGGACCCGGTCGATCACCTGACAACGACCCCGACCCCGCCGATTGAGCCGCAGCGCCCGACGGCGACCCGCTGGAACGCACATGCCCCGCCGTTGTGTCGCCAGCACCTTCCCCGATCCTGACGGCATAGCTCGGCACTGCCTCGGCCACGTTCTTCACGCTCAGCGGCCCAAGAAAATCGAACCCGACGGCAACCTTGTTGCGCACCTGATCGTAAACCGTGTTCGAGATCACCACGCCGCCGGCCGGCGCCTGTGCCTGCAGCCGTGCGGCGATGTTGACGCCGTCGCCATAGATATCGCTGCCCTCGACGATCACATCGCCAAGATTGATGCCGATGCGAAACAGCATGCGGCCATCGGCGGGCCGGGCGGCATTCAGCCCCGCGAGTTCGTTCTGCACGTCGACGGCTGCGCGCACCGCCTCGACCACGCTCGGAAACTCGGCGATCAGCCCATCGCCCCAGGTATTGACCACCCGTCCGCCATGCGCCTCGATCAGCCTGGACATCCGGTCGCGATACCGCTTCAGCGTCTCGAGCGTCCCCTCCTCGTCGACGCCCATCAGCCGCGTATAGTCCTGCACATCCGCCGAAAAGATCGTCGTCAGCTTGCGCTGCGTCTCACTCGAACTATCCGCCACCTCGCCTCCCCCTCGCATGACCTCGTGCGTTGCATCCTAGCGCCAAGTGTCCATGAAAGTCGAGCAAATGGGACCGTGCGCAGATCCTCGGGACAAGCCCGAGGATGACGTCGAAAGGATGTTTGCCCCGGTGTTTCAATAGATTACGGTCGGCATCCACCCACGCCACCGTCATCCTCGGGCTCGTCCCGAGGATCTAAGCACGTCACCAAGAATGCAACGGAAATGGGGAAAGCAGGACGGCGGCAGTAGACGAAACTGTAATTGCAGACGTTGGCCGATCTTCGGCGTGGCCTACCCGCTGCCGACGAGACGACACTGCTGACTTCTTGCTGGCGCCAAGTGTCCATGGAAGTCGAGCAAATGGGACCGTGCGCAGATCCTCGGGGCGAGCCGGAGGATGACGTCGAAAGGATGTTTGCCACGGCGTTTCAATAGGTTACGGAGATGCACCATTTACTCCACCGTCATCCTCGGGCTTGTCCCGAGGATCTAAGCACGCATCCAAGAATGCAACGGGGATGGAGCAACCGCGAGGGCAGCCACAGAGCACCGCCCTCAAAACCCATCACCCCTTGACGGGCGTCTCGGCCACCGGCGTCAGCGGCTTGCGCGCATCGAACCACCCAACCAGATTGTCGACCACCAGATCAGCCATCGCATTGCGGGTCGGAACCGAGCCCGAGGCGATGTGCGGCAACAACACGGCGTTGGGGAGCGCCATCAGCGCCGCTGGAACGTTCGGTTCGTCGTAGAACACATCGAGACCGGCAGCACCCAAGGCACCTGAAGACAGCGCCTCGATCAGCGCATCTTCATCGACCGTCCAGCCGCGCCCGACATTGATGAACACGCCATCCGGCCCGAGCGCCTTCAGGATATCGGCAGTAACGGTCTTGTGCGTCTGCGGAGTCTTCGGGACGATCGCGATCATCGTATCGACGGCGTCAGCGAGACCTTCCAGCGTCGGATAGTGATCATAAGGCAGCGCCTCGTTGCGCGTGCGGGTGTGGTAGCTGATCTTCACCTTGAACGGTTCCAGCCGCTTGGCGATCTCCTGGCCAATGCGGCCGAGGCCGTAGAAGCCGACATGGCGGCCCTTCAGCGAGAAGCGCGACAGCGGATAGCTCTGCCCCGGCTTCCAATTGCCGGCGCGCAGCCAGTTTTCGGCGCGCGGAAATTCGCGGATGGTGTTGAGCAGCAGCCCGATCGCGGTGTCGGCCACTTCGTCGTTGAGGACGTCAGGGGTGTTGGTGACCACCACGCCCTTGGTCGCCGCATGCTTGGCGTCGACATTGTCATAGCCGACGCCGAAGCTCGAGATCAGCTCCAGATTGGGCAGCGCATCGATATCGGCCGCGGTGAAGGTGCCGGAGACGGCGACGCCGCGAATGCGGCCTGCGGTCTCCGCATCGAGCGACTTGGCGTCGGCCTCGATGACCTCGAAGCTTTCCTTCAGGCGCGCCAGAACGCGCTCGTGCATTTTCCCCGGAACGAGAACAGCGGTACGGGACATTGCTTTTCCTCTTCGATTGTCGCGCGCCCTTGGAAATTTGGGATGAAGGGCGGGATTATGACCGGGGCCGGATGGGGCTGGTCGATTGGCGGATGCGCATCTCGGGCTTGATGAGATGGATGCCGTCGGGTTCGTGGCTGCCGGCGAGGCGATCGAGAAGCGCGCGGGCGGCAAGCCGGCCGACTTCGGCCTGGCCGTTCCACACGGTTGTGAGCGCCGGCATCGAGATCGACGCCTCCTCGAGATCGTCATAGCCGGTCACGGAAATATCGGTGCCGGGGACGAGACCGGCGCGGGCAATGCCGTTCATCAGGCCGATGGCGACCAGATCGTTCCAGCAGACGGCGGCCGTCGGCTTCTGCGGCAGGGACAGGAAGTGCACCGCCGCCTCGAAGCCGCCCTGCATCGAGCGGGGGCCGGGGATGCGCAGGCCGGGATCGACCTCGATCTCCGCCTTGCGCAGCGCGTTGACATAACCCTGGTAGCGGTCGCGGCCGGTCGACGTCTGGTCGGTACCGCCGATCATGGCGATCGAGCGATGACCGAGGCCGATCAGATGATTGGTGGCAAGCGAGATGCCGTAGCTGTCGTCGCCGCGATAGGTCGGGAGATCAGACCCATCCAAGGAGCGGGCGACCAGAATGGCCGGCATGCCATTATCCTCGGCGAGCTGCATGTCCTCCGGCGGCGTGCCGATCGCCGGCGACATGATGACGCCATCGCCGCCGAGCTGCAGCAGCGTCTCGATGAAAGTGCGCTGCTTTTCGACGGAATCGTAATGGTTGGAGAGAATGAAAGTGTGCCGGCTGCGGTCGAGCTCGCTTTCGATCGCCTTCAGGATTTCCCCGTAGAACGGGTTCATGATGTCGTGCACGACAACGCCGATGATGCCCGAGCGCGAGGTGCGCAGGCTGGCCGCGCGGCGATTGTAGATATAGCCCAGCGCGCGCGCCTGTTCCTTGATCTTGTCGCGGGTGGCGCCGGCGACCAGCGGGCTGTCGCGGAGCGCCAGGGATACGGTTGCGGTGGAAATGCCGAGCGTTTCGGCGATCGTCGAAAGCTTGATCTTCTGCGCCACTGTGCCTCCCGGATCGCGCGGAAGGACTGTGACGCGCGATGAACATATGCACCCGGCCAGCTATGAGCCGAGCGTCCTTAAAATGTTTAATTAAAAGATTAAACCGGAGCAGGCAATTTCTAATTTCACAAAACCGTCAGATTTCATCCGGCTCGTCGAGCACGATGGCATCGGCCTGCAGATTGCCGTCGATCGCCTTCAGAAGCCGCACCAGATTGCGGATTTCCTTCTCGGAAAAATCGAGCGTCGCCAGCCGGTCGCAGGCTGTCGCGGCCTGCTCGATGGCCGCAACGCTGCCGCGGCCGAGATCGGTGAGGTAGACCTTGGTGAGGCGCGCGTCGTCGGCATCGGCCTTGCGCTCGAGAAAGCCCTGCGCCTCCATGCGGCCGATCGTGCGCGTCATGGTCGGCGCCTTGACGCCGAGCTTGTGCGCCAGCGCCCCTGCCGTCATGCCGTCGGTTTCGGCGAGAGAGGTGATGACGCCATCCTGCCCGGCATAGAGCCCGCTCTCCAGAAGGTTGCGGGAAAGCACGGTGCGCATCGAGCGGGCGGCCTGCGTCAAAGCCGGCGAAAGATCGACCACCGTATACTCGGTCTGGTCCTTCTTCTTCGACTTCTGCTTCTTGCCGTCCTTGTGCTTCTTACCCATTGCCGTCCCTTTGATCTTGCCGCGCCCTGCACCCAATTGAGGTTGTGAGGGACGGCAACAGTTTCATTTGGCGCCTAAGCCTTCCTCCAAATCCATTTTGATTTAAAGGCTTATGCATTAAGCATTGAGATCGTTGCGTTATGACATTGCGCATGATCTCGTCATAAACAAGAGGCCTTAGCCGGATGAACGCGCCAGCGACCGAGTTCGACGACCACGATCCGCAATTTTCTGGTGCGCAGCGCGACCGGCACATCGTTGTCCTTCCGCTCGGCGCCCATGAACAGCACGGCCCCCACCTTCCCTTCGACACCGACACGCTGATCGCCAACGGCATCGTTAGCAGGCTCAAAACCGCGCTCTCCAAGACGCTTCCGGTGACCTTCCTGCCGACGGAATCAGTCGGCTACTCAATCGAGCATATGGATGTGACAGGAACGCAAACGCTATCCTATGGCGAGGCGATCGAGCGATGGCTCGGCATCGCCGAGAAACTGTCGCGGCAGGACATCCGCAAATTCGTCATGCTCAACGCCCATGGCGGTAACTCGCCGCTGATGACTGTTGTCGCGACAGAAGCCCGCGTGCGCTTCAACATGCTCGCCGTCGCCACCAGCTGGACCCGCTTCGGCCTGCCGCATGGGGTGATCTCGCCGGAAGAGAAAGCAATCGACATCCACGGCGGCGACATCGAGACCTCGGTAATGCTGGCGCTGCACCCGGACAAGGTGGACATGGCCAAGGCCGAAAACTTCCCCTCCCGCCAATCCGACTTCGCCGCCCGCTACAAGCACCTGCGCGCTTACGGCCAGCACGCCTTCGGCTGGAAAATGTCCGACCTCAACGACAAAGGCGTCGCCGGCAACGCCGCCAAGGCGACCGCCGCAAAGGGCGAGGCGCTGATCGCCCACGCGGTGAAGGGCCTGGTGGAATTGCTGGAGGATGTGGATGCCTTCGACGTGGACACGCTGAGATAGCGGGCCGCTTGTATCGACCGGTGCTTTTCATCATATTGATGGCAATCGCAGTGGCTCACCAAGGAGGCCCGCATGCGCATTTCCGTGAAAGAGGCTGAAGGTCAGCTGACCGAACTGGTGCGCCTTGCCAATCAGGGCGAAGAGATTGTGTTGACGCAGGATGGTCGTCCTAGCGCGCGTATAACACCGTTGAAAAAGCCCCTGAGCGCAGAAGAGAAGTCACGAATCTTCAATGAGGTCAGGGAGCGCGTCAGAAAGATGGATCTTCCTCCGGGTCCCGACGCCGCTCACAGCCAGGACTTTCTGTATGACGAGTACGGCCTGCCAAAGTGATTGTGGTCGACACATCAGCACTCATGGCCTTCATCGCGAGCGAGCCGGCCGCAGAACAGTGCCAGGCTATCCTGGAGCGGGAGCGGGAGATACTGATGTCGGCGGCAACCGTGACGGAGGCGCTGATCGTGGCCGCTGGGCGGGGCATCTCAGCCGATATGCGCTATATCATCGAGACATCAGTCACTGAGATCGTGGAGCTGACATCAATCCGCGCCGAACTTGCGGCGGACGCCTATCGCTCGTGGGGCAAAGGCTTTCACCCAGCCTATCTTAACTTCGGCGATTGCTTCTCCTACGCCACCGCCAAGGAGTTCGATTGCCCGCTGCTCTACATCGGCAACGACTTCTCAAAGACCGACGTGAAATCCGCGATTCCGCGCGCCACATCCTAATGTGATCTTATAACATACGAATCCCTTTGAACTGCCGCGCCGCACCCCTTATATGAGACGACGAATTTGAAAGGCCCGGGATAAGCACCCGAGCAAGCCCCCACCTATCGAGGTTCTCATGACCGACGCTCTCCAGACGCAACCCAAGCCCATCCCCGTCACCGTTCTCACCGGCTACCTCGGCGCCGGCAAGACGACGCTGTTGAACCGCATCCTGACGGAAGCGCATGGCAAGAAGTATGCCGTCATCGTCAACGAGTTCGGCGAGATCGGCATCGACAATGATCTGATCGTCGAATCCGACGAAGAGATCTACGAGATGAACAATGGCTGTGTCTGTTGCACGGTGCGCGGCGACCTGATCCGCGTCGTCGAAGGCCTGATGCGCCGTCCCGGCCGCTTCGACGGCATCATCGTCGAGACGACGGGTCTTGCCGATCCGGTGCCTGTTGCCCAGACCTTCTTCATGGATGACGACGTCCGCGCCAAGACCGAGCTCGATGCCGTGGTCGCCCTCGTCGATGCCAAGCACCTGCCGCTGCGCCTGAAGGACAGCCGCGAGGCCGAAGACCAGATCGCTTTCGCCGACGTCGTGCTGATCAACAAGACCGACCTCGTCACCCCGGAAGAGCTGGCGCAGATCGAAGACGTCGTGCGCGCCATCAACCCGTCGGCCCGCGTCTACAAGACCAGCCGCTCCGGCGTCGATCTCGCCCGCGTGCTAGACCAGGGTGCCTTCAACCTGGAACGCGCACTGGAAAACGACCCGCACTTCCTCGACCATGATCACCCCGACCATGTCTGCGGTCCCGATTGCGGCCACGACCACCATCACCATGCGCACGACCATGATCACGATCATCACCACCATGATCATGACCACGGGCATGACCATCACCACCACGATCATGGGCACGACCACCATCACCACGGCGCCGTCTCCCCGATCCATGACGTGACGGTGCAGTCGGTTTCGCTGCGCGGCGGCGAGATGAATCCAGACCGTTTCTTCCCCTGGATCCAGAAGATCACCCAGACGCAGGGCCCGAACATCCTGCGCCTCAAGGGCATCATCGCCTTCAAGGACGATGCCGAGCGCTATGTCGTTCAGGGCGTGCACATGATCATCGAAGGCGACCACCAGCGCGCCTGGAAGGACGGCGAGAAGCGCGAGACCCGTCTCGTCTTCATCGGCCGCGAGCTTGACCGCGAAAAGCTCGAAGCTTCCTTCAAGGCGTGCGAGGCAGCTGCCTGATGCCGACTGTTGCCCCGTTTGATATCGACGGCCATATCCTGGCCGTCGAATTTTTAGGTGATACCCCCTTCTTCGCCAGCGCCACCGGCACGTTTCACCGGCTGGATGGCTCGGAAAAGGTCACCGAAGCCCATCAGGGCATGCTCACTTGCATCCGCGATCCCTATAGCGAAAGCCTGATCTCGGGCGGCGAAGACGGCAAGGTGCTGCGGATTGCGGCCGATGCCAGCGTCACCGAGCTGGCGCATGCGCCGCGCAAGTGGATCTCGCAAGTCGCAGCCGGCCCGCAGGGCGCCATCGCCTATTCCCACGGCAAGAGCGCGATCGTTCGCCTCGCCGATGGCACCACCCGCGAATTCACCGAGGAACGCACCGTCGAAGGCCTCGCCTTCGCCCCCAAGGGCATGCGCGTCGCCGCCGCCCGCTATAACGGCGTCTCGCTGCATTGGGTTGTGGGCGAAGCCAAGCCCGTCGATCTCGAATGGAAAGGCGCTCATACCGGCGTCACATTCTCGCCGGACGGCAACTTCCTCGTTACGACCATGCAGGAAAACGCGCTCCACGGCTGGAAGCTCGACACCAAGCCTGGCGCCGAAGCCCGCCACATGCGGATGACCGGCTACCCCGCCAAGGTCAAGTCGCTCTCCTGGTCGGCCAAGGGCAAGTGGCTAGCCTCATCAGGCGCTCCGGCTGCCATCGTCTGGCCCTTCCAGGGCAAGGACGGCCCGATGGGCAGGTCGCCGCTCGAGCTCGGCACCCGCGCCAACATCATGGCGACCTCGGTCAAGTTCCACCCGGCCGAGGACATCCTCGCCATCGGCTTCATCGACGGCATGATCCTCGCTGTTCGCCTCGCCGACAGCAAGGAAGCGCTGATCCGCCGCCCTGGCAAGGGCGCGATCACGGCCATGAGCTGGAGCAAGAACGGCAAGCTGCTGGCCTTCGCTTCGGAAGCCGGCGATTGCGGCGTGGTCGATATCGCCGCCTAAAGCATGTCGCGCAAAGTGTGCAGCGGTTTTGCGGCACCGACATGCGACAGAGCAAAAACTTAAAGCGTAACGAGCGAATCCGAAGGATCGCGACACGCTTTAAGACACTTATCCCGAGACTGGCCACCGGTTTCGGGATAAAGACACGCTTGAAAACAGTTGGCGTGAAAACAGAGAGCTGAGCCAGATGTCGCAGACCAGAACCGCCATCGCCGAAACCGCAGCCGCCAACGATGCCTCGGCATGGGTGTTGATCCGCGCCGAGGCCCTGGCGCTGTGCGAACGCGAACCGGTCTTGCGGCCTCTTTTGACATCGCAGGTAATCGAGGCTGCGGATAGCGCGACAATCGTTGCCCGCGTGCTTGCCGCGCGCCTCGCGCGCGCCGATGTCGATACGGCGGCGCTGACGGCGCTTCTCCAGGAGACGCTGACCCCTGCTATCCTCACCGATATCCAGGCCGATCTGATGGCGGTGCGCAAGCGCGATCCGGCCTGCACGACCTATCTGCATGCGCTGCTCAATCTGAAGGGCTTTCACGCCCTGCAGATCCACCGCGCCGCTCATAAATTGTGGAACGAAGGCCGCGTCGAGGTCGCCAGCTGGCTGGCCAATCTCGCCTCGCTGGTCTTCGGCCCGGATATCCATCCGGCTGCCAGGATCGGCTCCGGCATCATGCTCGACCACGGCTCCGGTATCGTCATTGGCGAAACGGCTGTCATCGAGGACGAAGTCTCCATCCTGCAGGGCGTCACGCTCGGCGGCACCGGCAAGGAAACCGGAGACCGCCACCCGAAGATCCGCCGCGGCGTGATGATCGGCGCAGGCGCCAAGATCCTCGGCAATATCGAGATCGGCGCCTACACCAAGGTGGCAGCCGGCAGCGTCGTGGTGAAGCCTGTTCCGGCCCATTGCACGGTGGCCGGCGTCCCGGCAGCGGTGGTGCGCATCCATTCGGCCAGCGAAATTCCCGCCGAAAGCATGGACCAGAATATCTGAGTTCGGGCTAAAGCAATTCCAGCAAAAGTGCAGCGCGGTTTTGCGTCCGGAATTGCGTAATAACAAATAGATAGAGCATTTTTGCGTTTCGAAGAAACGCGGAAATGCTCTAGGCCGCCTGCTCCTGCGCCGGCGATGCCTCTACCCGGTCGCGGCCCTGGCGCTTGGAGGCGTAGAGCGCGGTATCGGCCCGCCCCAGAAGCTTCTTGAAGTCGATATCAGGGCCACTGCAGGCGGCGACGCCGATGCTGAGCGTCGGAAGCGACGCAAACACCGCCATCGCCGAAACCTGCTCCGAAAACGCCAACCGCATCCGCTCGGCGACGGCAATCGCCCCATCCTCGGCGATATTCTTCAGCACCACGAGAAACTCGTCGCCGCCGTGGCGCGACAAGAGATCATCGGGCCCCAGCACGCTGCGCGCCGCACTTGAAAACAGCCGGAGCACATCGTCTCCGACAAGATGACCGTGCTGATCGTTCAGCTGCTTGAAGTGATCGATATCGACCACCAGGAGCGCCAACGCGTGGGCATCGCGCACCGGCAGCCGCTGCGCCAGCCCGCCACGATTGAGCGCTCCCGTCAACGGATCATGATGCGCCAGCGCGATCAGTTCGCTCCTGTTGCGCTCGGCCGCCATCAGCACGATCAGCATGCTACGCAGCGCCAGGAAAATGACCGCCGTCGATGCCATCCAGCTATGGGCGACGGTGGCGCCGTAGGGATCGGGACCCGCAATTTCCCCAGTCGCCGCCATGACGCTACGCACCAGGAAAATCGCCGCCGTCGGCAGATAGAGCCACGCCAGCAGCCCCGCCGAGAAAAGCTTCTCGCGCCTGTGGATGCCGATACCCTCGCGCAGCACCGCCAGATCGCACAGGCAGCAGATCGCCGAGACATAGAACAGCCGCACCGACACAGACATATCGCCGGAGGGCAGAGCCGCAACCGGGAGGCTGATGCAGACGAGCGCCAGCGCACAGGCAAGCATCGACACCGGCCGGCCGGCGAGCACGCGGATGGCGAAGAACGACAGCAGGTAGCCGGCAATGGTCAGCACATTGCCAAGCTGGATCGACAGCACATAGGGGATGAAATTGCGCAGGCAGACAAGCAGCGTACCGACGCCGAGCACCAGATAGCTGGCGCCCCACCATGCCGGCCAGCGGCCGAACCGCCCGGTCCAATAGCTCACCATATGCGCGCTTCCGAGAACCAGGAGCGTCATGGCGGAGACGACATAGATCGTCCGCAGATCCAAAATCATGTACGCGCCTCCAATCCACCGGCGCGGACACACTACGAGATCGCTATTGCGTTTTGATTGGAACGCTCGGTCGCATTTTAATCAATGGGCCGAAAAGCCCGCTCAGACAGGGCGTGCGGCGGCGATGATCTCGGAGAGAAGGCCGTGCAGCGCATCGCGGTAGCCGGTTCTCGCCGAGGGGCCGTCCTCGTCTGACGTCATCACGACGGTGAGCTTCAGCGAGGGCACGATATAGAGCATCTGGCCGCCATAGCCCCAGCCGAAATGAACTTGCTCGCCGCCGATCTCTCGCGAGAACCAGCCGTAGCCGTAGTCATCGCCCGAGAAGCGCGAATTGGTGCGGTGCTGCCAGGACTGGACGACCCAATTGGCGGGCACGACCTGCGTGCCATCTGGAGCCTTGCCGTCATTGCGGTAGAGCTCGCCGAAGGCAAGCAGCGAGCGCGCGGTCATGGCCATCTGATTGCCGCCGAGATAGATCCCCTGCGGATCGCGCTCCCATGCGCCGATGCGAAAGCCATCGACGGGCGCCAGCCACTCCCGCGCCAAGGCGAGCGTCGATTTCCCGCCGACCTTGGTCAGGATCGCCGAGAGGAGATGGGTCGAGGCTGTCGAGTAAAGCATCTGCCCGCCCGGCTCATCGGCAAACGGCTGCGCAAGCGCGAACCGCACCCAGTTGCGCGACGACACGAAGCGTCCGTAATCGGGACCGGAGAGACGACCAAGCCCCGCCTGCATCGAGAGCAGATTACCGGTGATCTCGCCGAGCCTCGGGTCCGGATTGTCCGGCAGGTCGGCCTTCAGGATCGGCGCGATCTTCTGGTCCGGCCCCTCAAGCAGGCCCTTCGCAATGGCGATGCCGACGAGGCTCGAGATGATCGACTTGGAGGCCGACTTGATGTTGACGGATTCACGCGTCGAATGGCCGCGATAGCCATGCTCGGCGATGACCTCGCCATCCCTGGCGACGACGACAGCCTTCAGCGGCCGCAGCTCCTCGCGCGACGCGCCGCCATCGAGCAGCGTGGCAAACGGGTTCGGCTGCTGCGCGAAGGCGACGGCCGGCGTGAGCGACAGGATGACGAGAAGTGCGAGGCGCTTGATCATGCGCCATTATCTATGACGGGCGGCCGATCAAATCATCGGCCGTCCAACCCATCTCACAGGGATGTGAAACCTTATGATCGCGCTTGGCTCAAGATCATTGATGCACGCATTTTCGGTTCATCTGGGGTCGCTTTTGCGCTTTGGTGAATTTCGCGATCATCCCCGCCGGACATTTCTTGTCGTCGAAGAGAACGGATTCACCCGGCGCCATCGCATCGACCGTCGGCTTCGCCGTCACCGTCTTGATTGCTGCAAAGGACGTCGACGCGCCGGCAAGCGACAGCAGGCAGGCGCAGGAAAGGGAAAGAAGTAGAGACCGCATCATAGGTTCGCCCTCACGTTTTAGTGATCACTAAAATACATTCCTACGGAATCGCGCCGGCGGCAAGTCATCCGATCGATGGGCAGCACGAATATCCGCGCGCGGACTGCCCACGGCGGTGAAAAAGGGGAGAAGGCAGGCGGTCGAGGTATTGAGTAGTAAGTGTCAGGCTGGTCCGCCTGCCCGATCGTTTCAGGCTTTCCGGCTTCATCAGACCGACAGGAGCGTCTCTCGATCTGGCGTCCCCGGACGAATCATCTGCCCTGACGGCACCCGATTCGACCTTTCACGACCGTCATCGAGCGCCGAATTATGAACGGAGACCGAACCGGTTCATGAACCCGGCTCCCTGCTCGATGACGCGTTCATGATGCGCCGACCCTACGCCATGGGGATGATTCTCGCCCATATTTTCATCCATATGATTGTTTTTTCTGCATTTTATTAGAACGAAAAGTGAATTTCTTCCCCATAAAGGCGAAGCTGCAGTGTTGCTAAAATATCGTTAAAATTTACCGTCACAGTTTTTTGTTCATCTGGCGTTCAGAAAACTCTTGGGAAAGCCGACTTTTGCGCTCACATTAGATACCAGAGAACTAGGAGTGCATGAATGATTCTTAAGGCCACAGCCGCAGCGACCATATTCGCGGTCTATGCTTTCACGATGTTTTTCATCGCCGCCATACCGGACAATATCGTACAGACTGCCGGGACACAGCTGGTCGACGCAAGCGTCGTCAAGTAAGCGCCTCAAACTACGGGCGCAGCGAATACAGAGGGGAAAATAGTCCGCCGGCTCTTCCGGCGCCCCTTCAAACTGATTTCCTGAAACTGGAAATGAAACAAAAAAGCCCCTCCCTTTAGGGGAGAGGCTTAGCCGGACATGGCTTGAGTCAAGCCGCCCTGCGGATCGGCGCGCTGGCCAGCATCCGCCCCGTTGGGACGATCATGCCGGCCGCGCCGTCAAGCCAGCCCTCGATAAGCTCGAGCGCCAGAAAGCGCGAGCGTTCGAACGGACCAGGCATGACGAGATGCTGAGCCTTTGCGGCGAAGAAGCCGAAACGCTCGTAATAAGGGGCATCGCCCACAAGCAGGATGGCGCCGTGACCACGGGTCTTGGCTTCCAGCATGGCGGCGCGCATCAGCGCCGAGCCGACACCCTTGCCCTCGAAGCTGGAATCGACCGCCAGCGGTCCGAGCAGCAGCGCGTCGATGGCCGTGCCATCGGCATTGACGCCGGCTTCGACGTTCCACAGGCGCACGGTGCCGATCACGTGACCGTCGCGATCACGCGCAACCAGCGCCAGGCCTTCGGCCGGAACGCGGCCACGGCGGATCTTTTCCGACGACTTGCGGCGACGGTTCGGGCCCATGGCGCGATCGAGCAAATTCTCGCGCGCAACGACATCGCCGGCATTTTCGGCGTCGATGGTGAAAATGGAATGCGCAAAGAATGCGCGGACAGAATCAAGAACAGCGGCCATCGTGGCCTCCCGAACTCAAAACCGTTTCAAACGGTATCGTCAGATCATTGTGAGGGTGCCGCCCCGGCTGGCTACGGGGCGAGCTAAATCAGATAATATAGGCCTTCAGCGGTTCGAAGCCGTTGAACGCGACCGCCGAATAGGTGGTCGTGTAGGCGCCGGTGCCTTCGATCAGGATCTCGTCGCCGATCGAGAGAGTGAGCGGCAGCGGGTAGAGGTTCTTCTCGTAAAGCACGTCGGCGGAATCGCAGGTCGGGCCGGCGATGACGCAGGGCTCCATTTCGTCGCCGTCGCGCTCGGTGCGGATCGGGTAACGAATGGCTTCGTCCATCGTTTCGGCCAGACCGCCGAACTTGCCGATGTCGAGAAACACCCAGCGAGCGGCATCGTTGTCCGACTTCTTCGAGATCAGAACGACTTCCGTCTTGATGACGCCGGCGTTGCCGACCATGCCGCGGCCCGGCTCGATGATCGTCTTCGGCAGGTTGTTGCCGAAGTGGTCACGAAGGCTCTGGTAGATCGCACGACCGTAAGCTTCAGCCGACGGAACGTCGCGCAGGTACTTGGTCGGGAAGCCGCCGCCCATGTTGACCATCTGCAGGTGAATGCCCTGCTTGGCCAGCTGAACGAAGACGCGCTTGGCATCGGCAAGAGCCGAATCCCAGGCATCGACCTTGGTCATCTGCGAACCGACGTGGAACGACACGCCGTAGGATTCGAGGCCCAGCTGATGCGCGTAGACGAGAACGTCGACGGCCATCTGCGGCACGCAGCCGAACTTGCGGCTGAGCGGCCATTCAGCGCCTTCGCCATCGGTCAGGACGCGGCAGAACACACGGGCGCCGGGAGCGGCACGCGCGATCTTCTCGACTTCCTCGTGGCTGTCGACCGCAAAGAGGCTGACGCCGAGCGCATGCGCACGGGCAACGTCGCGTTCCTTCTTGATCGTGTTGCCGTAGGAGATACGGGCAGCGGTCGCACCGGCGTTGAGCGCCATTTCGATTTCGGCGACGGACGCGCAATCGAAGTTGGAGCCCATGTCGGCGAGCAGCTTCAGGACTTCTGGGGCCGGGTTTGCCTTGACGGCATAGTAGATGGCGCTGTCAGGCATGGCGTGACGGAAAGCGGAGAAATTGTCGCGCACGACGTCGAGGTCGACCACGAGGCAGGGACCGTCGGGACGTCGGGTTGCGAGAAAGTCGCGGATGCGCTGAGTGGTCATATCGATTCCCTTTTCAATTCCAGAGCTCCGAAAAAACCGGAGGACAAAGGGCAGCCGATCACTCGCATAGGAACCAGCCGGTGGAGACCCCGGAACCTTAGCAAGCGCTCGAATGCGCGAATGATGAATCAACGCCGCGAAAGCGACATGGATTCGGCTTTGTCTGCCATGGATTGGAGGGGATTCCCTACCGCACTTCCGGCAATGAAGGTGTGCCTCTTCAGTAACCCCCGCTGATGGAAAGCAGGGAGAGAACAAAAAGGCCCGCACCGTCGTTGCTTCAGGCGTCCTCGCATTTTCCGGTTGGCCGGAATAGCGACTGGAGGGGTTAATTCCAGGTACCTTACCGATTTCCTCACCAATTCGAGGGTTCGGCGGACACCCATGGGCACGTGCGACTTTGGGCTGAGGTCGAAATAAGAATATTCGCGGTCATAATCAAGAGTTTTTTTGGGGTTGCGCAAAAAAACGAAAAGCGCCAGCCCAAATGCGTGGACCTATTGCCGCATGAACGCCGCCCTTGCCTTTGTCCTGGGATTATCTGATTGATATTCCCGATATAAATCAGGACCGCAAAGCACTCATGGACACCCTCACCCGCATCCGCGCCTTCATCGACGTCGTCGAAGCCGAGGGTTTTTCCGCTGCCGCCCGCAAGACCGGACGGTCCAAGGCGCTGCTGTCCAAATACGTCCGCGAGCTTGAGGATGAGCTCGGCGCGCTGCTCTTGAACCGCACCACCCGCCAGTTCTCGATGACCGAGGCCGGTCACACCTATTATCGCACCGCTTCCGACATCCTGAAGGAGATCGACAACCTTGCCGATCTCGTGCGCGAGAACAACGCGCAGCTGAAGGGCAAGCTGAAGATCTCGGTGCCGCGCACCTATGTCGACGCCGATGTCGGCCAGTCCTTGATCGACTTCGCCCGGGAAAACCCGGACCTGCAGCTGGAAATCTCCGCCGATGACCGTTTCGTCGACCTGATCGAGGAGGGCTTTGACGTCGCGATCCGCGTGACGAAGCTCGAGGATTCCGGCATGATCGCCCGCAAGATCTCGGATTTCCGCATTCACCTCTGCGCCACGCCGGAGTTTCTGGAGCGTCATCCGCAATTGCAGAACCCCGCCGATCTCTCAAACGTGCCCTTCATCATCGACACCAATTCGCGCAGCCAGGGCAGCATCCGCTTCCAGAATCCCGACGGCACCTCGTTCGCCGTCGCCGTCTCCGGCCCGATCGAGGTCAACAGCCCGCATGCGACGCTGCGCGCCGCACTGTCAGGCATCGGCATCGCCTTCATTCCCGATTTCATCGCCCGCAAGCCGATCGAGAGCGGCGAGCTGGTGACGCTCTTCAACGACTATATCGCCACCGATCGCGGCATCTACGCGGTCTATCCGCACCGCCGCTACCTGCCGGCCAAGGTGCGCATTTTCGTCGACTATCTCTATAATTGGTTCAAGAAGCACCCCTAAGCCGGAACCGCGCAATTCCGGTCCCAATTCGGTCCCATTTTCCGGCAAGATCGCAGCAACTGATTTGGGCCGCCCCACCCGGATTTCTCGCCTTCCGGCAACCGAACCTGGCCCGAACTCTAGAGATGAAGTTAGCGGACGCATGAAGATATCGACTTTCCTGACGGCCGGCTTTCTGACGCTCGTGCCCGCCGCAGCCTTCGCGCATCCGCATATCTTCGTGGAGGCCCGCCTCGAGGTGGTCGCCGGCGATGACGGCAATGTCGCCGAGTTCCGCAACGTCTGGCGCTTCGACGAGGTCTTCACCTCCTCGGTCGTCATGGATTTCGACAAGAACACCGATTTGAAGCTGGAGCCGAACGAGCTCGCCGAAGTCGGCAAGACGGTCCGCGATTCCCTGGCTGACTATGACTACTACATGAACCTGACGATGAACGGGAAGAACGTGACGGTTCAGAAGCCCGACATCATTCACGTCGATTACCGCGACGGCCAGCTCCTGATGTTCTTCGCCGTCAAGCCGGTCGAGAAGATGCCGCTCAAGGGCAACCTCACCTTCGGCGTCTACGATCCGACGCTCTACACCTCGATCGACTTTCCGACCGACAAGGAGATGATCCTCGTCGGCGACGCCTTCAAGGCCTGCAAGCACCAGGTGGTCAGGCCCGATGCCGACCAGGTGATCTCGCAGAACAAGCAATCGCTGACCGACGCCTTCTTCAACGACCCGACCGGCACCAACATGTCGAAACTCTTCGCCACCAAGCTGGACGTCACATGCTGAGGCGCAAGTTCACGCTGCTGCTCTACGCCGCCGGCCTGCTACTCGTGACCGGGCTTGCCGCCGCGCATGCGCAATCGCCGCTCGGCATTGGCACGGCGGAGCCGAGCTTCCAGCCCTCAGGCGGCCCGCTGGCGCCGCTCTTTCTCTACATCAATCACGAGCAGCAGGCCTTCTATCGGGCGCTGACCAACGCGCTGAAAGCGATGCGCGAGGATCCCTGGCAGCTCGGAACGCTGGTCGGCCTGTCGTTTGCCTACGGTGTCTTCCACGCCGCCGGCCCCGGCCACGGCAAGGCCGTCATCTCGTCCTACATGATCGCCAACGAGATCGAGCTGAAGCGCGGCGTCGCGATTTCCTTCGTCTCGGCCTTCGTTCAGGGGCTGGTGGCGATCCTGCTTGTCGGCGGTGCCTGGCTGGTGCTGCGCGGCTCGGGCATCACGCTAACCATGGCGACGCAAGCGATGGAGATCGCAAGCTTCGTCATGGTCATCCTCTTCGGCCTGTGGCTCCTGTTGCGCAAGCTGCGCGCCATCATCCCGGCCTTCCAGCCAAGACAGGAAGCGCTGGCATCGGGCCCCGTCAGCATGATGCTCGACTGGCAGGACGCAGACCAGCGCGGCGAAAACACCTCCTACGCCTTCGGCGAAACCCAGGCCGCCAAGGCCGGCCACAAGTTCATTTCAGGCATGGCCTGCGAGACCTGCGGCCAGTCGCACATGCCCGACCCGGCGATGCTCGGCGCGGAAAAATTCAGCATCCGCGAGGCCTGGTCGGCAATCGTCGCCGTCGGCCTGCGCCCCTGCTCCGGCGCGCTGCTGGTGCTCACCTTCTCTTTGCTGAATGGCCTCTATCTCGGCGGCGTGCTCTCGGTCTTCGCCATGTCCCTCGGCACCGCCATCACCGTCGCCATCCTCGCAACGCTTGCCGTCACCGCCAAGGGCACCGCCATGCGGCTTGCCGGCCACGGCTCGCGCGTCTCGACCTGGGTGGGCAACGGCATCGAGCTGCTCGGTGCACTGCTTGTCATCGTGATGGGTGCGCTGTTGCTCGGCGCGTCGCTGCAGGGTGTGGGGTTTGGTGGGTAGTTGGTGAGATAAACTCACCCACCCCGCCGACGCTGATACCGCGCCCGCAGCCAGAACACCGCGAAAAACGCCATCACCAGACAAACCCCAACGACAATCGCCAGCGTCGGCGAATAATTGCCGATCCACAGCACCACCGACGGCAGGAAATAGATGACGAGCCCGGCACAGACGAGGATGATCGCAGCGGCAATCGCCGGCGAGCGGCGTTCGGATCTGGGGTCGGCCATGCGAAAATCTCCTGCGGGTGAGGAGAAGGGCTTAGGCCAGCCGCCGGCGAAAGGCAACTGGCCGTGCAACTCGCCGCGAGCACAGGCTTGCCAATCGTCAAACGGCAAGCCTTATTCGGCTCAGGCCGTGACCTTGGCCGACGACACGGTCGCGTCGATATGGTCGAGCAGCGCGTCCGGCAGGCCGAGGCGGCCGGCGAGCAGGTCGAGATAGCCGCGTTCGGCGCGAGTATCGGGATTGATGGTCAGCCGCGTCGCGGTATAGAGCTCGACCTTCTGCTCCTCGGTGCGCGCAGCGGCCACGAGATCGTCGATATCGACGGGATTGGCGAGTTCGTTGCGCAGGAAGGCCTCGGCTTCCGAGCCGAGATCGACTTCACGCACCTTTTCCATGATGTTGGCGCGCTCGGCATCGTCGATATGGCCGTCGGCCTTGGCAGCCGCAATCATCGCGCGGATCAGCGTCAGGGCGAAATCATTGGAGAGCTGCGGCCCCTCCAGGCTGAAGGCGGAATCCGGCGGCGGCAGCGCGATCGGCTGACCGGTCGTGGCGGCAGGCTGCGGTGCTGCCTCGGGCGACTTGCCGGACTGATAGTTCTTGTAGGCGAGATAACCGAGCCCCGCCACGGCCGCGAGCCCGCCGATGGTCGCGACATTGCCGGCGATGTTGCGGCCGGTCTTGGTGCCGAGCACCGCAGTCGCAAGGGCCCCTGCCTTCCACGGATTGTTCTTGGCCATCTCTATCGCCCCGCCCGCCCGGTCGCGAACGCTGCCGCCGACACCTGGAATTTGCGATCCCAGAAACTGCTCAAGAAGCTTCTTCGCGTCGAACATACCTGATTGTCTCCCTTTTAAGCTAAAACGGAAGATAGGTACGCCCGGCACGAATACAAATGCGGGCGGCGAGGCCGCCCGCACCATGCGGATCACAAAAATGTCAGGAGAAAGCGCCTCAGCCCTTCAGTGCAGCCGCCTCGGCGGCGAGCTTGGTGATGCCGGCCCAGTCGCCCGAAGCGATCAGTTCCTTCGGTGCGACCCAGGAGCCGCCGACGCAGATGACGTTGGGCAGCGACAGGTAGTCCATCGCGTTCTTCAGCGAGATGCCGCCGGTCGGGCAGAACAGCGTGCCAGCGAGCGGCGAGGAGAATGCCTTCAGCATGGCCGCGCCACCGGCCTGTTCGGCCGGGAAGAACTTCAGCACCTGGTAGCCTTCTTCGCGCAGCGCCATGACTTCGCTGGCGGTCGCGGCACCCGGCAGAAGCGGCACGGAGGAATCGCGGGCCGCGTCGAGCAGCTCCTGCGTGGTGCCCGGGCTGACGATGAACTTGGAGCCGGCGGCAACCGCGGCTTCCCAATGCTTGGCATTGAGAATGGTGCCTGCGCCGACCTCGGCACCCTCGACCTCGTCGGCCACGGCGCGAACCGTGTCCAGCGCTGCAGGCGTGCGCATGGTGATCTCGATCGCCTTCAGACCGCCCGCGACCAGCGCGCGCGCCAGCGAAACGCCCGACTTGACGTCGTCAACGATCAGAACCGGCACGACGGGCTGCAGTTTCAGGATGGAAAGGAGTTTCTCTGTCTTTTCGCCCATGGCCGTGGTTCCTTTGAAACGATTTAATTGCGGCAACGGAATAGACCTACCGCTAAAGTTTGTCGAGACCGCAACCATCTTTGGAACGGAATGGGTATCAACCTCAGCCAATTTGCGCTAGCGTACCCGCCGTCGTCAAAGAGGTTCATCGGTCATGGCAAAAGAGATCGAGCGGAAGTTCCTGGTACGCAGCGATGGCTGGCGCTCCGGCGCCGAAACGAAGTCTGTCCTCAGACAAGGCTATATCGCGTCTATGGACGATCGCTCGGTACGTGTGCGCATCATCGACAGGAAGAGCGCGCGGCTGACCACCAAGATCGGCCGCAGCAAGATGACCCGCGACGAATTCGAATACGAAATCCCGGTTACCGACGCCGAGGAGCTGCTTGGTGCGGCAATCGGCATCGTCATCGAAAAGACCCGCTACCGCGTGCCCTATGAGGGCTACGTCTGGGAGGTCGACGTTTTCGCCGGCCAGCACCGCGGCCTCGTCATCGCCGAGGTCGAGATGGGGTCGGAAGCCGAACGGCCGGCGCTTCCCGCCTGGCTCGGCCGCGAGGTCACCGGCGACTTCAGATACTCAAATCAGGCATTGGCAACCGAATTTGAGCACGACCGGCATGCCCTTCAGCATACGGCCTGACCGGTCCTTCAAATCACAGTTTCACAAGCTCGCGCGACGCCAGCTGCGCCATGCGATCGATGTGCTCGAAACGCGGCCTCAAGGCACGGACCACGCGATCCATGAAGCCCGCAAGCGGCTGAAGCGGGTGCGCTCGCTCTACCGTCTCGTCGCGAGCGCCGTGCCGAAATTTTCCGCTCGCGAGAACATCCGCCTGCGCGGCATCGCCCGCTCGCTGTCCTCGCTGCGGGATGCGGCGGCCCTCGTCGAGACGGCCACCTATCTGCACGAACGCGCCCGCGACAGCGACGAAGCCGAGGCGCTCGGCCGCATCGTCGTGGCGCTCACCGCCCGGCGCGACCGGCTGATCGCCGCCAGGCGCGATCCCGAAAAGGTCGTCTCCGACACCATCTCGGCGCTGAAGCGCGCGATCGCGGCCGTTCAGGACGTCAACCTCAAGGGTGGCCACCGCAGGCATGGGCGGCTTCTGGCGCATGGGTGGGACACCACGGTGCGCAAGGCACGCAAGGCGCTCGCCGCCTGCGAGGGGCATGTCTCGGCCGAAGCCTTTCACACGTTGCGCAAGCGCACGCAGGATTACCGCGCCTATCACAAGCTGCTCAATCCGCTCTGGCCGACCGCCATGAACGCCAAATACGAGGCGGCGAGCACGCTGGTCGACCTGCTCGGGCGCATCAACGATCTTGAGCTGCTGTGCGAGCTGGTCGAGACCGAGCATCACCATTTCGAGAATGCCGACGACCTCGCGCACCTGCTCTACGCCATCATCTTCCACCAGCAGCAGGGCCGCCACGATGCGCTGGATCGCGCCGAGACCATCTTCGGCCCGGATGCGGATGACGAGGCGATGCGTATCGAGATGCTCTGGATCGCCTTTGGTGGCTGAACATTAGCCGCACCTGCGGGCGATTGCGCTTGCGCTCTGAAAGCTGTATTTCCAGCGGCATGACCGACACATCGACCCAACAGGCGACGAGCCCTTTCCTCGTCGCGGCCCTTTATCATTTCGTTTCCGTGCCGCACTTCGAAAACCTGCGCGCGCCGCTGCAACAGCTGTGCGAGGATAATGGCGTCAAGGGCACGCTGCTGCTCGCCCATGAGGGCATCAACGGCACGATCGCCGGGCCGGATGCGGGGATCGCGACAGTGCTTGGCCATCTGCGCGCCATGCCGGAATTCGCCCGCCTGGAGCACAAGGAAAGCCGCGCGTCGAAGATGCCCTTCGTGCGCATGAAGGTGAAGCTGAAGAAAGAGATCGTGACGATGGGCGTCGAGAACATCGACCCCAACAAGATCGTCGGCACCTATGTCGCGCCGCAGGATTGGAACGCGCTGATCTCCGATCCCGATACGATCGTCATCGACACCCGCAACGATTACGAAACGGCGATCGGCATCTTCAAGGGCGCCGTCGACCCGAACACCAAGACCTTCCGCGAGTTTCCGGACTGGGTGAAGAACAACACCGGCCTGCACAACAAGCCGAAGATCGCCATGTACTGCACCGGCGGCATACGCTGCGAGAAGGCCACCGCCTTCATGAAGGAGCAGGGCTTCGACGAGGTCTACCACCTCAAGGGCGGCATCCTGAAATATCTCGAGGAAGTGCCGCAGGAGGAGAGCCTGTGGGAAGGCGCCTGCTTCGTCTTCGACGAGCGCGTCTCGGTCGAGCACGGCTTGAAGGAGGGCGACCACAAGCTCTGCCACGCCTGCCGCAATCCGATCACCGCGGAAGAGATCACTTCGGAGAAATACGAGGAAGGCGTGTCCTGCAGCCATTGCTACGACAGCCGCACCGAGGAAGACCGGCTGCGCTACCGTCAGCGCCAGCTGCAGATCGCGCTCGCCAAGAAGCGCGGCCAGAAGCACATCGGCACCTGACGGGATCACTTAAAGCCTGGACTAGGACTTGATCAGGCGGCGCTGACGCGCCGTCCGCTGGTCTTGCGTGCACGCGCTTCCATCAGCCGCTCGGTGATATCCTCGGCGGCGACGGGCTTGCTGAAGTAGAAGCCCTGCAACGTATCGCAGCCGAACTGCGAGGCGATATCGGCCTGCTCCGGCGTCTCGATACCCTCGGCGGTGACGGGAATATCGAGCGAGCTGGCAAGCGCCACGGTCGCCTTCAGCATCTCCCGCTGGCTCTCGCTGTGCTCGATATCCATGATCAACGAACGGTCGATCTTGATGCGGTCGAAGCCGAACTGGCGGAGATAGCCGATCGACGAGAAGCCCGAGCCGAAGTCGTCCAGCGCGATCTTCACGCCCAGCGTCTTCAGCTGCTCGATCGCCTGGCGCGTCCGCTTCGGGTTCTGGATCATGTAACCCTCGGTCACCTCGAGCGTCACCCGCTTGGCCTCGATCTCCGTCTGGCGCAGGACGTAGCGCACGTAATCGGTGAAGGCGGGATTGCGGAACTGGCCGGGCGAAACGTTGACCGCGATCCTGAGCTCCGGCCACTGCTTGGCGGTCTCGCAGGCCTTGCGCAGCACGAACAGGCCGAGCGCCTCGATGAGACCGCTGGTCTCGGCAACCGGGATGAACACATCAGGCGACACCGGCCCATGGCCAGGACGGTTCCAGCGCACCAGGGCCTCCACGCCGACCATCTCGTTGCTGTCGGCGCCGATCAGCGGCTGGTAGGCAAGCGTCAGGTCGCCGCCTTCGATCGCCTGGCGCAAATCGAGCTCCAGCGCGTTGCGCTCCTCGCGGTCGGCATCCATGGCGGGATCGTAGAGCGTCATGCGGGCGCGACCGGCTTCCTTGGCCTTGTACATGGCAAGATCGGCGCGCCGCACCAGCTCCTCGCGATCGACGCTGCCCGCGGACGAAACCGCGATCCCGATGCTGGCGCCGATGACGACCACGCGGCGGCCGATTTCCAAGGGTTCGGCCAGGAAATCCAGAATATGCTCGGAGAGCTGCAATGCCGCTGCGTCGCCCTGCTGTGATGCAAAGACGATCGCGAACTCGTCGCCGCCGATGCGGGCAAGCACGGCGCCATCGGGGATCAGCACCTTCAGCCCGGCGGCGACCGCGCGGATCAGCTGGTCGCCGGTACCGTGGCCGTAGGAATCGTTGACCTCCTTGAAGCCATCGAGGTCGAGATAGAGAAGCTGGACATTATCCTGAGACTGCCTGGCGAGCGTCACCATCGCATCGACAGAGACGCGCAGGCCGTCGCGGTTCAGAAGTCCGCTCAGCCGGTCGCGCAGCGCATCCTCGCGCGCGATGATCTCTTCGCTCTTCAACCTGCGCCCGGCCAGCCAGCCGATGATCAAGAGCACGACGAAGAACAGGCCGACAAGGCAGATCGCCTGCACCACCTGGCTGCGCACATCGGCATAGCCGACATCGCCAGGCGCGCGCGACGTCCAGATCAGCTTGCCGAGCGACGCGCCAAGTGCATCCACGATCGGCACGGAATAGGCGGCGGCCTGATCGGCGCCAACGAGCTGCAGCCCGCCGATGACATAGGTCTTGCCGATATCGTCGATCTTGGCGGCGTCGAGATGGCGGATGAAGATGAGATAGCGGTGCTTGCCGGGAGCGGCTGCGAGCGCGCCGGACTTTTCGCGCACCAGTGCCACGCCGCCGACGGCGATGCCCGACTTCGTGCTGATGAAGCCGGACGCCTCGGGAAGGTCCTTCGGGCCGGCGGCCTTCACCTTGTCGAACAGCGCCCAGAGCGCCGGCGAAAAGAACTCCTGCAAGCTGCCCGCCATCGGCTTGCCGTCGCGATAGACCAGGATCGGCGTCTTGTCGTCGTCGATGACAACAGCCATGTCAAACAGCGCGCTGTTGACGGACATCTCGCCGTAGTTCGACACGGTCCAGTCCATGCCATCGGTGGCATAGACATTGGTCGCGGCATCGTCCCAGGCGGCATAGTCGTTGAGGGTGGCGCCGAGTTGGGCCACGAAATTCTGCAGCGCACCGGAGACGGTTTCGCGCGAGCGCTCGTCATCGAGCACGTTGGATTTCTGCGCCACGTGATCGAGCGCATTCAGGACCATCATCGTGACCACAGCGACGACGACGGCAAACGAAAACAGGACGCCGGCCACGGTTGTGTGGCGACCAGCTCCGATAATCGCGCTTCGTTTGCTGAAGATCGACGGCATTCATTCTCCCTGTCGGCAAATACTGACGGGAAGCCTTCAAAAAACGGTTAAAACGCGATTGAACGATTAAGCATTTTTGCATCGATGGCACGAACGCAAGAGCGATAAAAATCATTTCATTTCAAACGGATAATATTATTCAAATTCCCTTATAAAGTGACACCTTACGAACGTGCTCGCAGAATTTTGCAAGCGCGTTCAAAATAACGCCGTCACGCAAAGCCGCATCGAGAACCGCCGCCTGCGCCGCATCGTCCTTCCCGAGCAGCCCGATCCGCAGATGCGCCTCCTCGACGATATCGAACGACATGGTCTTCAGGATCTCCGTCAACTGCCCCAGCGCGAAGTCGCCGCGATGCGATGCATGCGCGATCATCACAGGCTTGAAGGGCACCTCGTCGCGCGACACCAGCCAGTCCAGCGCGTTCTTCAACCCGCCCGGCAGCCCGTGCGCATATTCGGGACAGGCGACGATGACGCCATCGGCAGCGCGCATCTTCGCGCCCAGCCGCTCGACGATATCGGGCGTGTTTTCACCTTCAAGTTCGGGATTGAAGATCGGCAGGTCACCGATGAGATCGCAGATCTCGATCGTCACACCATCAGGCGCGTGATCGCGCAAGATCGTGAGCAGCCGGCGATTGGTCGAGACCTCCCGCTGGCTGCCGCAGAGCGCATAGAGAAAGAGCGGCTTGGCGTCCATCCCACTGGTTTATGCCAACAGACGATTCGCCCCAACGAAAAAGCGGCCCGGCAAGGCCGGACCGCTTCATCTCGGATAAGGATAAGACCAGGTCTTACCAGGACGGGATCAGGGCGCCCTTGAACTGTTCGTTGATGAACTTGCGGATGCTTTCGTCGTGGTAGGATTCGACCAGCGTCTTTGCCCAAGGTGCGTCCTTGTCGGCGGTGCGGACAACGATCACGTTGGCGTAAGGCGACTTCTCACCTTCGATGGCGATGGCGTCGGTCTTCGGGTGCAGGCCGGCTTCCATGGCGTAGTTGGTGTTGATGACAGCGGCGTCGACGTCGTCGAGCGAGCGCGGCAGCTGCGCGGCGTCGATTTCGGCAAACTCGATCTTCTTCGGGTTCTCGATGATGTCGGCGACGGTCACCTTGACGCCCGGATTGTCCTTGAACTTGATCAGGCCCTTGGAGGCGAGAACGAGCAGCGCGCGGCCGCCATTGGTCGGGTCGTTCGGGATGGCGACGGTTGCGCCTTCCTTCAGCTCGTCGAGGCTCTTCACCTTCTTGGAATAGACGCCCATCGGGGTGGTGATCGTCGTGCCGATGCTGACGAGATCGAACTTGCGGTCGGCGATCTGGTTGTCGAGGTAGGGCTGATGCTGGAACGAGTTGGCCTGGATATCGCCATCGTTGAGCGCCTGGTTCGGCACGACATAGTCGGAGAACTCGACGATCTCGATGTTGAGACCCTTGGTCTTGGCGATCTCGGCGACCTTTTCCATGATCTGCGCGTGCTCGCCCGGCGTGACGCCGACCTTGATGTCTTCGGCGAGTGCCGAGCCGGCTGCGAAGGCAGCCAGCGCGGCCGCGATGATGAACTTCTTCATGGGTGTCTCCTGTGTTGAATTATGGTTTCTTGTTAAAGGGTCAGTTTTTCCGGTTGCGCTTGTCGAAGCGGCGGGCGAGCCCGTCGCCGGCGCTCTGGACGAGCTGGACGAGAACGATCAGCACGATCACGACCATCACCATCATCTCGGGATTGAAGCGCTGGTAGCCGTAGCGGATGCCGAGGTCGCCCAGTCCGCCGCCGCCGACGGCGCCGACCATGGCGGAATAGCCGATCAGGCTGACGATGGTCATCGTCAAAGCCATCAGTATGCTCGGCCGCGCCTCCGGCAACAGAACCTTGAAGACGATCTGGAACGGCGTGGCGCCCATGGCGCGGGCGGCCTCGATCAGCCCCTTGTCGATCTCGCGGATGGCGGATTCGACCAGGCGGGCGAAGAAGGGGATGGTGGCGATGGTAAGCGGCACGATCGCCGCCCAGGTGCCGATCGATGTTCCTGTCAGCAGTCGCGTCAGCGGCACGATGGCAACGACGAGGATGATGAACGGCGTCGAGCGCGCGGCGTTGACGACGAGCCCGAGCACCCGGTTGGTCTTCGGCGCCGGAAACAGCTCGCCCTTGCCCGATGTGGCAAGGAACACGCCGATCGGCAGGCCGATGATCGAGCCGACGATACCGGCGACGAACACCATCTGCAGCGTCTGCATCAGGGCCTTGGAAAGGAGATTGTAGATCATATCAGGCGACATAACCGAGCACCTCCGTCTTGAGACCGGTTTCCGCATAGAAACGATCGGCGCGCGCGATCACGTCTGGATCGGCGGAATAGGAAACGACCAGCGAACCGAAAGGCTCGCCCCCGATCTCCTCGATCGCGCCGGCGAGAATATTGACGTCCGAGCCGAGCTCCGCGACCAGCCGGCCAGTGAGCGGCTTGAAGGCGGTTTCGCCGAAGAACACCAGCCGCACCAGTGCGCGGTCGCCCGCTGATGGCTGCGCCTTGATGCCCGAACGCAGCCATTCCGGCAGCTTCAGCGCCGAGGCAAGCAGCGTGCGCGTCGTCTGGTGCTGCGGATTGGTGTAGACGTCGAAGGTGCGGCCGGCCTCGACGATATGGCCGGCATCGATCACCGCGACGTGGCTGGCGATGGTCTTCACCACCTCCATCTCGTGGGTGATGAGGAGAACGGTGAGCCCGAGTTCGGCATTGATCCGCTTCAGGAGCTCGAGGATCGACTGCGTCGTCTCCGGATCGAGCGCCGAGGTTGCCTCGTCGGAGAGCAGCAGCTTCGGATCGGTCGCCAGCGCGCGGGCGATGCCGACGCGCTGTTTCTGCCCGCCCGACAGTTCCGACGGGTAATTGCCCGCCTTGTCGCCGAGACCGACGAGATCGAGCAGCGGCCCGACCTTGGCGCGGATCGTCTGCTTGTCGACACCCGCGATCTCCAGCGGCAGCGCCACATTGTCGAAGGCGGTGCGCGAGGAAAGCAGGTTGAAGTGCTGGAAGATCATCCCGACCTGGCGGCGCAGGCCGCGAAGCCCGTCTTCGCTGAGCCCGCCGACATCGACGCCATCGACGAGCACCTTGCCCGAGGTTGCCGTCTCCAGCCCGTTGACCATGCGGATCAGCGTCGACTTGCCGGCGCCTGAGCGGCCGATGATCCCCGTGATGGCGCCGCGCGCCACGGTAAGATCGACCTTTTCGACCGCGGTGAAACCGCCCTCGCCTGATGGCCCGTAGCGCTTGCCGGCGCCTTCAAAGGCGACCATCGGGATCGCCCCCGCCGCGCCCTCTGGCTCTCGCCCGGAATGGCCGCCGGACGCGCCCTGGGCAGCGTCTTGTTGGGCCTGGTGTTGGAGTGTCATTTCATGCTCGCGTATGTTGGTCTTCAAAAACTGGCGGTTCTATAACCGCTATCGCGCCGATTAGCCAATCGGGCGGCACATTCGAAGACAATCACGGGTGCGAGACATGGACGCGGCTTTCGTTGCGGGCGGGAAAGAAAGACGTTTCGCCTTTCCTGTTGCTGCAACTTATGCCGCCGGTGGTTGAAACCGGACAGGGATGTTTTTTTATTTGTGCGATGCGGCAGGAAAAAATCTACCTGCCGCATAGACAATTCGAACTGAGGCGATCAGGCGCTCTTGTGGTTCCCCTTCGGAAACTGCGCGGCGAGCTCCGAATACCACTTGCCGCTCGTCTTCACCGTGCGCACCTGGGTGTCGTAATCGACATGCACGAGGCCGAAGCGCATGCGATAGCCTTCCGCCCATTCGAAATTGTCCATCAGGCTCCAGGCGAAATAGCCGCGCATCGGATAGCCGTCCTTGATGAGGTCGGCGACGACATCGAGATGCTGGATGTAATAATCGAGCCGCATCTTGTCCTCGACCGCACCCGCTTCGATGCCGGTGTTGTCGCAGGCGCCGTTCTCGGTGATGTAGCACTCCGGCAGGTCGTAGCGGCGATAGAGATCCTCCACCACATGCTTCAGCGCCGGCGCATAGACCTCCCAGCCGATATCGGTCTTGACGTCGCTGACGCGGGGCGCCTCGACCGTCCAGGGGAAATCGCCGTTCTTCTTGGGATCGTCGGCGACGCGCAGCGGCGTGTAATAATTGAGCCCCCACCAGTCGAGCTTCTGGCTGATAACAGCTAGATCACCCTCCTCGACCACAGGCATGCGATCACCGAGCGCCTCCAGGAACTCCTTCGGATATTCGCCCTTGAAGACCGGATCGAAGAAGACGCCGTTGTGGAACTGGTGCGCCCGCTCGCCGGCGGCCTGGTCGCTAGCACTGTCGGAACCCGGGATAACAGACATGGCGTTGAGCACCAGGCCGACAGGCACGTTCGGCGCTTCCGAGCGGATCGCCTCGACACCAAGGCCATGGGCGAGGTTCATGTAGTGCATGGCGTGCAGTGCAGCCTGCATGTTGCGCTCGCCCGGCGCGTGGATGCCGTAGAGATGGCTGAGCCAGACGATGCACCACGGCTCGTTGAAGGTTGCGACGCTATCCAGACGATCGCCAAGGCGCGACATTACCGTCTTGGCGTAGCGCTGGTAGGCATAGGCTGTCGAGCGCGCCGTCCAGCCGCCATCGCCGGCCAAGAGCAGCGGCAGGTCCCAGTGATAGAGCGTCGCGAAGGTCTTGATACCCCGCGCCCTGCAGCCATCGACGAGGCGATCGTAGAAATCGAGCCCCTTCTCGTTCACCGGCCCGGTACCATCTGGAATGATGCGCGGCCATGCGATGGAGAAGCGATAGGCCTCGACGCCGAGCGACTTGATGAGATCGAGATCCTCGTCGAGGCGGTTATAGTGATCGCAGGCCACGTCGCCATTGTCGCGATTGAAGACCCGGCCCGGCATGTTGCAGAAGGCATCCCAGATCGACGGCTTGCGCCCATCGGCCTTCGAAGCGCCCTCGATCTGGAAGGCGGCCGTCGCCACGCCGAAGGTGAAATCGCCGGGAAAGCGGGCCGCCAGGGCCTTGGCATCAATCTTCGCGGCGGGCGTTTTTGCGTCAATCGTCAAACTGAAATCCTCCAAACTCGGCCGGTTGCCTGCGTCGCGCTTCCGGCTGCTCTCTAGTCTACGTATAGGTTTGAAATGTCAAATCTGTAACGTTGCAGATAAACGCACCCGCGCTCAGAGCACATCCTCCCCCGATGGCAGCAACAGCCGCCGCGTGATGCCGATCCGCTCGAGAAACACCGCATCGTGGCTGACGACGAGGAGCGCACCGTCATAGGCGGCCAGCCCCGCCTCGACGGCGGCGATGGAATCGATGTCAAGATGGTTGGTCGGCTCGTCGAGGACCAACAGCGGCGGCGGCTCCGCGCCTCCGAGCACACAAGCCAATCCGGCGCGCAAAAGCTGCCCACCGCTCAGCGTCGAAACCTGCTGAAGGGCGGCATCGGCCCGGAACATGAACCGCGCCAGCGCCGCGCGGCAGGCATTCTCGTTTGCACCGGGATTGAGCCTGCGGAAATTCTCGGCGATCGAAAGCGACCGGTCGAGCAGGCTGACGCTCTGGTCGAAGACCGCAAGGCGCACGGGCACCGAGACCGTTCCCGCCCAAGGCGCGATGCGTCCGGTGACGAGCGACAGCAGCGTCGTCTTACCCGAACCATTCGGCCCCTCGACCGCCACCCGCTCCGGCCCCGTCATGGCAAAGGAGAGATCGGTGATCACGGGTTGATCCGGCTCGTATCCAGCCGTCACACCATCGAGCCGCAGCACCACCCGCGACGCGGGCAGATGCGTCGACGCCAGCTTCGCGGAAAAGGGCTGCAGGATCTCGATGCGCTCGCGCGCCGCACTGGCATCCTCCATCGCCTCCTCGCGCCGCTTCTCGCCGAGCCGGACCTTGTCCCCTTTCGTATTCTCCGCCGCCCGCTTCAGGCCGCCGGCGACGATACGGGGCATATCGCCCCGCGCCGCTTTCTTGGCGCCGATTTTGTCGCTGCGCGCCTGCCGCTCGGCCGAGAGTTGCGCGCTGCGGGCGACATCCGCCACCCGCTTTTCCGCATCCGCAAGGTCGTGTTCGGCCGCCGCAAGCTCGACCGCCTTGCGCGCCTGAAACGCGCTCCAATTGCCGCCATAGCGTTTGGCGCCAAGCGTCGTCAGCTCGACGATCGCATCCATCCGCTCCAAGAGCGCGCGATCGTGGCTGACGACAAGCGCCCCGCCCCGCCAGCTCTGAAGCAGTGAAATCACCGCCTCGCGGCCATCGCGATCGAGATTGTTCGTCGGCTCATCGAGGATAAGGAAATCGGGCTCGCTGAAGATCAGCGCCGCCAGCCCGACGCGGGTGCGCTGACCGCCCGACAGCGAGGTGAGCAGCGTATCGGGCTCGGCTGAGAAGCCCATCCGCTCGAGCGCATCGGCAAGCCGGGTCTCAAGCGTCCAGTCGGCGGATGCGACTTCATCGGCCGAGGCTTCGCCGAGAACCGCGCGCGCGACGACATCGAGTGCCGTGCGGACACCGAAGAGATCGGCGACCGTGGCCTCGGCATCGACCTGCACCGTCTGGCGCAGCACACCGAGACGCCCGCTGACGGCGACGTTGCCGGATTGCGGCGCGAGTTCACCGGTGATCAGCCTCAAAAGCGTCGTCTTGCCGACGCCATTGCGGCCGACCAGCCCAGCGCGTTCGGCCCCGAAGCTCAGATCGAGATTGGAAAAAAGCGGCCGCCCGTCAGGCGTGGACCACGAAAGATTGGAAAGGGTAATGGATGCAGGCATGGACATGGGTTTCCCGGATGGCAAGGCAAAGCGGCATTGCGATCGGGTTGAAATCCATGGTGCACCGTCCTGTTGGCATTGCGGATGGCTGCAATCTAGGCAGGTGGTGAGGTGAAATCAAGGCGGGGGTGGGA
>NZ_JBGLYS010000031.1:0-70867 GCF_047304155.1 Rhizobium sp. Rhizsp42
TGGTCGGTGTGCCGTGTAGCGACCAGTCGGACATTTCTACTTTGCATATCGGCGGACATTTCAACATGGCTGCCACAACGTATGTAGCCGGGTGGGTTCAAGGATGAAGTGCGACTTGCGAATGATACCAATGGGTTGTCACTCGCAAGGAAGCTGCAATGAAACGCACCTACTCCCACATCGACATGGATGAACGGCGTAAGATCGCCCGCTGGCGCATGGCGGGCCTGACTGTTGACATCATCGCCGAGAAGCTTGGGCGCCATCGCTCAACGATTTTCCGGGAGATCAAGCGCAACATGTTCATCGACGAGGTCATCCCGGATCTCAACGGCTGTTACTGTGTAACAGCGCATGACATGGCCTGCGAACGACGCGCCAAGCTGAGGAAGCTGGCGCGGTTCGCGCGCATCCGTCAGTCGGTGATTGATCGGATCAAGCACGGTTGGTCGCCGCAGCAGATTGCCGGAAGGATGCGTTTGGAGCGTCATCCTATATCGGTCAGTCACGAAACGATCTATAAGTTCGCGTATTCGCCCGACGGCCAAGCGATCAAGTTATGGCGGCACCTCCCGGAGCATCGGGCTCGGCGGCGACCTCGACATGCAAGACGCAAGCATGGCCGACGGTTTAGCCCGGAACTCAACATTCTGCGCCGCCCTGACACTGTCGCTGACCGAAAGCAGTTCGGGCACTGGGAATGCGATCTCAATCAGTTTCCGCAAGACGTTCGGAAAAGCCAATGTGACGTCGCTCGTCGAACGCGTGAGCCGCTTTGCCATCTTCCTTCGCAACAATGATCGGCAATCCCGGCCGGTCATGGACGGCCTCGTCCAGGCACTGCAAGCCCTGCCCCATCTAGCGCGTCGCTCCATCACTTTTGACCGCGGCACGGAGTTCACCGACTGGCCTTATCTGCAAGCCAGCATCGGTACACAGACCTGGTTCTGTGACCCGCAGTCGCCGTGGCAGAAAGGAACCGTCGAAAACACCAACGGCAGAGTGCGGAAATGGCTTTCGAGAGATGTCGACCCGCCGACCGATTGCTGATCAGTGCGACGTCCGCCGCCAATATCCGGTAACGAGGTGATCGACGTTTCCAAATGTCGGCTCTGCCCGCAGCTTGCTGCGAATACGGCGTGCAACTTCGGCCTCGCATCCAACCCAAAGGCAGACCGGCTCGGCGTCGATCGATCGAAGACAGGTGTCAATAACCTGTTCAAGCGGCAAAGGCGTCTCGCAGCGCTTGAGCCAAGTCAGCGTCACTCCGGCAGGAAGCGCGAGCGGCAATGTATCCGCCGCCTCGGAAACCTCCACGAAGACGTCACCCCTTGCGTCCACCGGCAGCATCTCCAGGATCCGGGCGATAGCCGGAAGCGTTGTCTCGTCGCCGGCAATCAGGTACCGGCCGGCCTTGCCGATGCCGATACCGCCGCCGCTCGGACCCGCGACACCAACCATATCACCCACGGCAAGTGCCGACGCCCACGCGGCGCCCGGACCGTTCCCCCCGTGCAGAAACACGTCAACATCGATCGTACCGTTCGAAACATCAATCGAACGAACGGTGTATCGGCGCCATATCGCGGCCGGCTTAGCATCATCCCTTGCCTGGGAAAGCGCCGCGAAATTTACGAGCAGTTGAATGTGAAGCGCATCCTTTCGATCAAAACGAGCGACATCCGGACAGCTGAGCGTGATGCGCTTCATGCTTCTCGAGATCATCCGCATCGCCTGCACTTTCAGGATCGAGAAGCTTGGCGGCAATCCGCGCGTCTTCCAGTTTTCCTCGAAGCTGACCCTAACGGGTTCGCCAGCGGCAAGATGCCGAAACGCCGCGTCCAGCCAGCTTCTGACGAAATAGGCCGTTTCCGCATCCTTGGACGTGGCCTGAACGACCAGTTGGCCGTCCTCGCACCACATTCGACCATGCACGTCAGGAAGCGTGACGATCAGCGCGCCATGTTCCTCGGCAAGCTCAAGACCATCTTCCCTCAGATGCTCGGCCAGATGGCGCAGACAGTGTTCAGGTTCAGGCAATTCGGCGCACGCCTTCAAAACGAAGGCAGCTGGCATGCTCACGGTCATTAATTGGTCTTTCGCTCGTCATCGACGGGATGCCAGAGACGATCCGAAAAGAACTTCCGGCGGGATATCTCGACGATGGCGGCCCGTTTGTTGGGTAGCTCCACTGTGCCGGTGCGTGAAAAGCCGGAACGCTGGAGATTGCGGAGCTGGCGGTGGTGATCGGCCTGCGGCTCCTGGACGATGCGCTCGGTACGCGGATCGTCCAGAAACATGAAGTGCAACAGCGAGGGCAGCCACGCCGTAAACCAGGCGCGGCCACGGCAGGCCTCCTCGCCAATGATGACGTGGCATCCCCGATCGTAATCGCCTGCCGCGCAGAAGGGGCCGATCAGGTCCTCCTTGGCCCAGTAGACCTCGAAATATCCGAACGAACGGCCCTCGAAGCGCGCAATCAAAGGGATGATATGCGGATCCGCGAACATGCCTTCGAGATATCGACGATGACGAAGCTCATCGCCGGCCTCCTGCCAGAATTCGTTGACGCGCGGCTGGTTCATCCATCGGTGAACGTCAGGCAGATCGCCAAGTGTTGCGACATCGAGCGTCAGCTCGCCGCCAAGCCAGGGAATGAAGCGCGCATAGACGCGTCCGCTTGGCTTCGGCGGACGCAACGGGTGGAAGGTTCGGCCGTCATAGACATCGTGCCGCGGATAAGGAACGGCTTGCGTCGGGCTCCACAGGCGCGCGGCCTGCCAGAACATATCCGCTCGCACGCTTGGACCGGCCGCGTCGAAGTGGCCACCGATCGCGCATAGGCCGCCGATAAAAGGCTCCCAGCCCTCCCCGCTGAGATGAACCGCGAGACAGTCCGGCTCCATCGAAAATACGAAACCGAGCAGAGCGCTGAGAAGGCGCGTGTGGTCTTCTGTCGATAGTTTGCTGTCCGCCCTCGGCTCGGTCAGGTCGTTTGCGTGCGCGGCAACAGTCATCCAGTTGCCGCGCTCGTCGCTTGCCGTGAGAGTTGATCCTTGCCTGATGACGCGCAGGCCGCCGCACGCGTCAAGCGAGAAGCAACGATAGCTGGGAAACGTCTCGGATGCGGTATCCTTGATGCGCGTCGATTGCAAAGCGGTTCTATCTCCCGATCAGAATATCTTGGTCAACGAGACCGCGAAGGTGCGACTGCGACCGTGATAATCGAACACGGATTCGTCGGCGAGCGCACCGTAGAGCGCCTTGGCCCGCGAACCCCAGATGGTCGTGTAATCCGTGTCGAAGACGTTCTGGATCCCGAAGTTGATCGTGGTGTCGGTGTTTTCGAACGTGTAGCTGCCCAGAAGATCAAACAGCGTGTAGCCATCGATCTTGAAGTCGTCGGCATCCGTCAGGCTGAATACGTGCTGACCGGAGAAGCGAAGCTTCAGCTCATCATTGCTCCAGCCGACATAGCCGCCAAGCTTCGAAACACTGGCCGTGCCGATCGTGTCGTTTTCCCAGCCGTTGTCGCCCTTGACCTCGGTCTTCACCCATTGGCCGAGCGCGCCGACATCGAAACCATGATCGAGCTTGACGCCGGCCTTGGCTTCGATCCCGTAGACCCGGCGTTCGCGATCGAGCACATCGACGGCAAGCGTGGTTCTGTTGAGCTCGATGGAGCGATCGGAGAACGAGTAATATGCCGCGGTCTCAAGGCTGTAGGTGCCATCGTCGAGACGGTAGCCAACTTCGAAGGAGTTGGTCTTGATGGCCTCAAGCGCAGACGATCCGACATTGACGCTGTTGTTCAGGCTGAAAATGCCGCCGGCAAGGGTATAGCTGCCGACACCGTAGTATTTGCCGGGATCAGGCAACTCGAAGCCCTGGCTGAAATTGGCATAGACCTGCTGATCCGGTGTGAGTTCGTATGTCACGCCGGCGTTGACCAGAAGCGCGTCATAGCTCACCTCTCCGCCGGGAATCGCCGCGGCTGACGTCGCGCGACCCTGAAGGATCGCGACCTGCTGCGCGGCACCAACAAAATCCGAGACCTCGGTGTTCACGAACTGGTAGCGAAGGCCGCCATTGAGGGTCAGCCGGTCAGTCGCCTCGTAGGAGGCTTCCACGAAGCCGGCGATCGTCGATACGTCGATGTCGGGATACAGACCCGTCACGCCCATTGTTTCGAAATTCAGCCCGCCGGTCGTGGCCGCGGTCAAGAGATCGAACACGTTCTGGCGCGATGTAAAGCTGTCGCGGTCGGCGTCGATGCCATAGGTGATCTTCAGGTTATCGGTCGGCTCGGCGACCAGCGCCGCCTTGATGCTGTAATAGTCGGTGTCCTGCGAGCTCCCGGCGAAATACGAGCCGGTGAATGCGCTTGAGGACGGGAACGGGTTGAACTTCAGCCGTTCGCTGCGGAACGCGCCCTGGAGCAGCAGCTGCTGACCCAGAAAGTCCTCATCGGTATAGGTGACGTTGAACATCGAGCGGCGCGTTTCCGGATTGAAATCCGACTGGTAGCCAGGCCGCGTTTCGAAGAGATCCGGATTGGAAAGTGCTGCGAAGAACGGGCCGTAATAAAGGCCGTAGTCGGATTCCTGCTTGCTGTCGAAATACTGGCCGGAGAGTTCGAGACGCCTGTCATTGTCGATCTGGAAGCCAACCGAACCCATGATGTCGAGACGCTCGTTGAAAGCCGTCGACGTCTGCGTGATATCGGGCACGACCATCGTACCGGTGCCGTCGTAATAGGCGCCGGTCTTGTTGCCGGAGATCGAGAAACGAGCGTCCCAGTCGTCGCTGTTGTAGGTGATCGCGCCGCCGGCATTGCGGTCGAAATCCTTGCTGCCCTGGAAGCCGCCGCCAAGGCCGACGGTGCCTTCGCCATGCAGGCCGGGAGCGGCATCCTTGCCCTTCTTGGTGATGATGTTGATGACACCACCGGTCGCGTTGCCGCCATAGATCGACGTCGCACCCGACAAGACCTCGATACGCTGGATGTTGAAGGGATCGATGGAATCGAACTGCCGGCTGAGCGAGCGCGCTGAGTTCATCGACACGCCGTCGATCAGGATAAGCGCCGTTCGCCCACGAAGGTTTTGTCCATAGGACGTTCTCGCCCCCTCGCTTGCGGGGTCAAAGCTTGGAACAGTGTCGGCGAGGATCTGCTGCAGGCTCTTGCCCGAACGCGCTTCGAACTCGATATCCTCGGAGGTGACGACATAGATCGTCTTGGCGGTCTCGGAAATCTGCTGCGGCGAGCGGGTACCCGTTACCACAATGGTCTCAAGCAGCGTCGTGGAGCCTTGTGTCTTGTTCTCCGTTGCCTCAGACTGCGGCCGTTCCTGCGCGAATGCGCCGACGCCCCAGCTTACACTGCCCGCCACCGCGCAAAGTAAAATGCCGCGCTGTCTAATTCTACCCATTCATGCCCCCAAAACAATAAAATCAATTTCGGAACCGTGTTCAGCGGCTCCATTTTTTTAAATAGAAGACTATTTAAGTCATGTTTTATGGGGTAAGGCTGCGAGCCGCTTGGATCAGGGCGAACCTCATTTGGACTGACGCGAACAGCAACAGGAAAGCCAAGGCCCCATGGAGACTATCCGACCGCTGAAATTGGGAGCGCTGTCGTTGCCCGACAATGACAGCAGAATCATGTGCCGCAGCATCCTTCTCGACATGCTCGGCGAAGCAACCATTACCGTGCAAAATGGCGATCTTTCGGGTCTGACCGGCCTGTTCTGGCGCTATGTTTCGCTGTCCCTGGCGACGATCTACCTTCCCAGAACACCGCTCACGCTCACCGCGAAGGGCGTGGTCGATGCGGGCGTGGTGATCTTGCGATCCATGGATGGTCCGCTTGAACTGAGATACCGACGGCGCAAGATCATAGTGCCGCGTAGCGACGTCATCTTTATCCCGGCGGACGGCCCAACCGATATCGTGCTGCCGGAAGGCGGGCGACTCGATTTCGCGCACCTGCCCGCCTATTCGCTGGCGGCCAAGCGGGATCTCCTCAAGCCGGTGATGCTGAAGCCGATCGACGCCGGATGCCTGCCGCTGCAACTGCTGACCAACTACGCGGGATATCTGCTGCGCCAGGAACATCACAGCGAACAGGACGCCGGCATGATGGTGGAGCACTTCTACGACCTGCTGCCGGTTCTCGCCCAGCATATGGGCAACGGTTCGGCGCCAAGCGCGCCGCAGACGCGGCTGGATTCCATCAAGGCAAGGATCGAGGAGAACCTGGCGAGCGGGACCTATTCCGTCAGCGATGTCGCCGAGGCAGAAGGGATCACGCCACGCGCCGTCCAGAAATTCTTCAGCCGCGAAGGCGCGACCTTCTCGCGCTACGTGCTGGAAAGGCGCCTTGCGGTCGCCAAGACGATGATCATCGCGGAGGGCGCCACCCGCCCGATCAGCCAGGTTGCCTATCTCGTCGGCTTCAACGACCTGTCCTATTTCAACCGGACTTTCCGCAATCGCTACGGCATGAAACCATCGGAATGGCGCAAGGTTGCCGCCGGCCGCGAAGCCTGATGTGATCTCAAAAACGGCCGGATGTGGATACATCCGGCCGTCTGTTTTTCATCTCTATGCCGCGTTGCTGCGCCGCTCGAAGACGACGAGAGGATTGTCGACCGTGCCCTGAAAATCGGGCACCGGACGCTCGTCGTCTTCGGCATAACCATGCGTGAACAGGCGCACGCGGTTGAGGCACAAGCGCGGATACTCGTCGCCGAAGAGATCGAATGCCGCGAAGCGATCGGCAAGATCGGGGAAGCGTTTCTGGTAGCGCAGCACGCTGTCGCGCGCCAAGCTCCAGAACGTGTTTTCCGACAGACCCGAGCGCTGATCGAGCAGCACCGAGATGTAGCGGAAGACGCAGATGAAGAGCGTCGTCTGGATGAAGTGCACGAGGAAATCGGCAGGGAGCTTCAGAAGCACCGCCTTTACCTCGTCCGGCAGACTTGCCGTCTCGGGGAAATCGAGGTCGCAGACGATGACGTCATCGATGAAATCGCGCAGCGCAAGACGCTCCGGCCGGCCGTGCTTCAGGATCAGGGTGGCATTCTGGCCATGCGCCGAAAACGCCAGCCCGTGCTTGGCAAGCAGATGGAAGACCGGCGGGATGACCACGTCGAAGAACCGCGCCATCCACGCTTCCACCGATAGCCCGGCCTTGTCGGCCAGCGCTTCGATGATCGGTCGCCCGTCCGCCCCCGCATGCAGCAGGCCAGCGAGAGGGATGCCTGTCTCGCCGTCCTTCAGATGTCCCGCGAGGCTGTCGCGCCAAAGGCAACCGAGCATTTCGTTGAACTGATAGGGCGCGCCATCGACCTTGGAGAATTGCGGGTGCACGTAGTGCACGCCGGCCCGCTCTCCGAGCAGCACCAATCCGCACTCGTCACGCAGGAAGCTGTCGCGCGCAAGCAACCCGTCCAGCCAGGTCGTCAGTGGCGCTGCCGTCAGCGCGCGCTTGCCCGGAATGCCGCGGTAGACGGCGGTATTCAGGATCGTCATGCAGAGCTTCAGCGTCGAGGCCTGCGGCCGCGTGACGTTCGATAGCGTTCTCACCGACTGCTGCGGCAGATAGAGATCGTCGCCCTGGCCGAGATAGACGATATGGCCTGCCGCGATGTCGGCGGCGAAGTGCGGCACGATCATGTGATCCCACTGCCATGGATGCGCGGGCATGACCGAATGCGTTTCGGCCGAGCCGCCGCCTTTCTTGAGCGTGTCCATGAACTCACGATAACGGTCCGCGCCGACGGCCTCGGTGACCAGATGTTCGTTGGTCAGCCCTTCCTCGGCGACGAAGGAGGCGCGCTCCTTGCTGACGCCGAGCCAAAGGATGGTTGTCGGGGTGCGGTTTTCGGGTGTGTAGGCGAGATAGTCCTGATAGCCGAGGCCGATGCGTCCCTTGCTTACCGTGACCCATGGATGGCCCGTCGTCTCGCCTTCCATCCTGATGTCATCAAGCTCCGCAAGGTCCGCCGCGGTCTTGTCGGCGCTCGCGACGATATGGGCATCCGATACCAGCGTATTGCCGAGCTCCTTGATGAAATGCGCGACGGTCATCGGCTTCACGCCGAGCTGCGGCAGGAACTCGGCGCAGAAGGCCAGCGGATCGGAAATCGGCGTGGCGATCCCGCCGTCATGCCTGACGATGCTGCCCGGCTCGACCGAGAGATTATCGAAGACATAGCGCTTCGCCCGGAAGCGGATCCTCACCGTTCCGATATCAACGCGGTAATGTCCCGGCTTTTCGGCGACAGCATCGAAGACGCGCTCATAGGCGAATTCTTCGATCACCTTGGCAAGCAGGCGCGATGCAGCAAGCTGCCAGACCTGCGCGGAAAAAGCCGAGGGAACGGTGTTGTTAAGAGGCTTGTGCATAGAGATCTCCCGAAATGTCTGCGGCGCTCAGCGCGCCCTGCGGCAGGCCAAAATTCTGGAATGCGGCATTGGTCTTCACGCGATAGCGTTCGTGACCGAGTAGCTGGTTGACGATCGCGGCGTTGCGGAAGGCACCCAGGCCAAGATCGGGTGCCCCTACCCCGTGATGGAACGTCTCGGCGTTCTGGACGAAGACCGAGCCTGGCCCGCCATCCGCCCGTTCCGCCCGGAAGTCTTCGCCGACGATCAGATCGCCACGGTCGCATGTCTTCAAGACGCCGCCCTTCAACGCCTCTAGCCATGCCGGCCATGCGTGTCGGTAGCCGGTCGCGACAACAACCGCATCGGTTTCGATGGTGGCCCGCTCGTCGAGTTCGCTATGCCGAATGCCGAGCCTGAAGCCGCGCGGCTCCGCGTCCAACGTCTCGACAGCGCAATTGGAGGCAAGCGTCAGTCCCGAGTTCTTGCCGGCCGCCGAGCGGTGGTAGAGCAGATCGAAAATCTCGCCGATCGTCGAGAAGCTGATCCCCTTATGCAGCAGGTCCTGGCTCGCCACGATCTGCCGACGCTTGTCCGGCGCCAGGCGATGGAAGTGGTGCATATAGTCGGGCGTGAAATACTCCAGACCGAGCTTCGAGTATTCCATCGGGAAGAAGCCCGGCGAGCGGGTGATCCAGTGGATCGATGCACCAGTGGCAACCGCCTCCGGCGTCAGGTCGTTGAAGAGCGCCAGCACGCATTCGGCCGCACTCTGGCCGGAACCGACCACGGTGATGCGGCGGCGCTTTGCAAGCTCGGCCCGGCGTTTGCCGAACTCGCTTGAATGCATAATCGGCGCACGCGCTTTCACGCGCGCCCATTCGGGCATCTGCGGTACCGTGCCGATGCCGAGCGCGATGTTGCGGCTGTCGTAGCGGCGTGTCTTGCCGGCCTCGTTCGTCGTCTCGACCGTGAAGAGTTCGAGATCCCGGCGATAGATCATTTCCGTCACCTCCTCGCCGAAGCGGCAGGACGACAGGCGCTGCGAGGCCCAGCGGCAATAATGGTCGTATTCCTCGCGTGGGATCATGAAGTTCTCATAGAAATAGAACCTGTAGAGCCGGTCGTGAGCCGCGAGGTAGTTGAGGAAGCTCAAGGGGTGCGTCGGATCGGCCATCGTCACGAGATCGGCCATGAAGGGAACCTGCAGCGTCGTGCCGGGAAGGATAAGCCCTTCGTGCCAGCGGAAGGCCGGCTTCTTTTCCAGGAAGACGCCGTCGAGCGTCTCGTTCGACGAGACGAGTGCGGCCAGACCGAGATTGAACGGCCCGATGCCGATGCCGGTGATATCGAGTGGGGTCATGTCACAATCCAAACTGCTGTGTGAAACGGTCGCGATGGCAAAACATCAGCTTCGCCCGCTTGTCGGGAAGGTCGATCTCGCCCTGCTCCTCGAAGGCGCAGGCGGGCGCGTAGCGAAGCAGCCGCCGCGCCGCCACGCTCGGTTCGCCAACCACCTTGGTGGTCGCGGGGTCGTCCAGAAACAGGTAGCGCGTGAAGGCCCGGATGATCGCCGGGGCAACACCTCGACCGAAGAAGGCGGGTTCCCCCACCAGCATATGCCAGCCGCGATCCTTGTCCTCGGCCGCATAATGGCGGCCGAGAATGTCGTCCTTGGCCCAGTAGGCCTCCCAATAGCTCATCGGCTGGCCATCGATCAGGCCGATGTAGGGGTCCTGATGCGGATCGGCGAGATTGGAGTCGATGTAGCGCGCGATCTCCTCGATCGGCTTGGCCATCTTCCATTGCGGGACCACATGCGCCTGGTTCATCCAGCGCCACAGCAGCTCGAGATCCGTGCCCTTGTCGAGCAGCCGGAAACTGACCGTACGTCCGATATCGGGGTCGTAGCGTGAATAGGCGAAATCGGCATCCCGCCGCGCGGTATCAAGCATAGGCCAGCTCCCGTGTCCGCGCGGCCAAAGGGTTGTCCAGCGCCAGATAGACCGATTGCGTCTCAAGCGGTCCGACCAGCTCGTCCATCTGCGCAAACCGGGTCCTAAGGTTACCCTTGGTGAGCAAGGTCGGCGCCAGCATCTTGGCTACGAGCTCAGATTGGCCGCCTTCGGCATCATGCAACGACTGCAACTCCGCACGCAGCATGGACAGGAGCACGGCCTCGTCGACGAGACCTTCACGGCCAAGCGCCCCGATCATTCCGAGCGTCGAGTTGATGAAGGCGTAATAGAGCAGGCGCTCGTCGACCGGCTCCTCGCCGAAGACGGATTCGCTGGCTATACCCAGCTCAGGAAGCACCTTGACCAGTGCCTCATGCCCGCGGTGGTGATGGAAGAAGCCCTGGTTGTCGCGGTAGAGCGTTCCGACGGGATAGCCGTCCTCGATCTCGATCAGCATGTTCTGCTGATGCGCCTCCATCGCGATGCCGAATTTCAGATAGAGCGCGAAGACCGGCCGCACGAACACGGTAAGGAAACGTTCGAACCACGCGGTCGCCGCTTCGTCCAGCGGCCGCCCTTCCCTGGCCGCTACATCGCGTATCAAGGCTCCGAGCCGACTTCCGCGTTCGGGCAGATGCTCGCAAAGCGATGCGAAGAGGCTGACATTGCGCTCAGCTCCAGCGCCGTGGAAGGGATTTTCACGCATCGACACCGAAAGCCCGTCGAGGACCTCTCCGCTAGAGGTGACACCGAGATAAGCAGGATCCGGGATGAGCGTCAGGCCGGGATAGCGGCTCTGAAAATCCTGCCACAGAGGGCTCGCCCGGAAGCGATACATATCGTCCCCGCGCAGAAGCTCACGGGCGAGATTTACGCGCACCGAATTGGTGATCCCGACGCCGAGCGAGAGCTTCAGCATGAAGGGAGCGTCCGGCCGGTAAAGCGTGCGTACCGACGATGTCGGATACCACAGGCCACCTGCTTCGCCGCAATCGACGATCAACCCCTTCTCCGCCAACGCGGCCACGTCAGGATCGGCAAGCATGTGATCCGCCTGCCAGGGATGAACCGGCAGCAGCGCGTAGTTGTCGGCTGGGAACCGGGCACGAATGCCCTCGAGTTCCGCTCCGCATGCCTGATCGATCCATGCTTCCGGCGCCGGCGAGCCGGCTGAGTGACCGCCATGGGCGACGCGCCGATCGACGGCGAACCAGCGCAGCGCGAAACCGGCGGCGAATTCCGGCGAATAGCGGCGCGATTGCGCTTCGTTCATACCCTCGCGGCTCTTCGGGCACGGATGGACGCCGTGGCCGGCAATCAGCCCTTGCTCGGCCTCGATGAACGTCACGTGGCTTCCCGCGAGGCCCGCGAGATCACCTTCGCGCGCGTCCAGCGCCTGCGCGATCAGGCGTCGGCTGGATCGCAGGCGGTTCAGAAGATCTTCTCGCCCATCCTTGGCGGCGTCACCCGGCTCCAGTCGCTCGACGATGAGATCGGCGGCCTCGGCAGGCGTCAGGCTGCGCTTTGAGCCAGCTTCCGTCAGGCTGGTTTCGTCACCGAAGAGGTGATGACCCGTTGCCGAACGATAGAGCACCGGCACGGATAGAGTGCCGCCCGTTTTCGGAAAAGCGATGACGAACGACAAGCCACCTGCACCATTTTTCCAGCTGGCGATGTCGGAGTATTCGCGTGCAACGCAATTGAGAAGCGAGCGAAGCGAGAGCGTGGCGGCGGTTTCAGCCTGCATCGTTGGTCTCCCTGTCTTGTGAAACTATGTCTTTTGTCTGGATGTCCTCGGCAGCCTCGCCAATCGCGTCGAGCACGCGGTTGACGACATCTGGCGTCGAGCGGGGGTTGAGAAGGGTGAACTTGAAATGGACCCGCCCATCGAGAACCGTTGTTGCCAAAGCCGCGACGCCGGCTTCGAACAGCTGCGCCCGCAGCCTGATCGTCATCTCGTCGTCATGGCTCGGTCCGTGGGCAGATACGTAGCGGAAGACGACCGTCGACAGCGAGGGACGGCGGGCAAGCCGCAGATAGGGTCTCGCATCGACGGCTCGCGCGGCGGCGATCGTGTTTTCGAGTGTCCGGTTGATGAGATCGTCGAGACCGTCGCGGCCGAGTGCGCGGGCGGTCATCAGCACCTTCAACGCGTCGGCGCGTTTCGTCGTCTGAAAGGAACGCTCGACCAGATTAGGCGCGCCGGGGAAGACCGCATCCTCTGGATTGAGATAGTCGGCCTTGGTGGCGAGCGGCAGGAAATCCGCCTTGTCGGCCACGAGAAGCACGCCGCAGCTGATTGGCTGGAACAGCATCTTGTGGAAATCGAGCGCGACCGACTGTGCCCGTTCCAGCCCCTTCAGTCTGTTGCCGTGGCGCGAAAACAGGAGCCCGCCGCCATAGGCGGCATCGGCGTGCAGGAATACATCGTGCCTTGCCGCCAAGTCGGCAATCGCGTCCAGCGGATCGATTGCACCGAGGTCCGTCGTCCCTGCCGTCGCAACGATTGCCACCACCGGGCGCCCCGATCGCCTCGCCTCGTCGAGACGGCGGCCGAGGGCTTCCGGTCGCATGCGCCCGTCTTCGTCCGTTTCGACCGTCACCACGGCATCAGCGGCAAATCCGAGGATACGGGCGCTCTTTGCAATGCTGAAATGCGCCTGCTCGGAGGTGAAGACCAGGCCGGTATGGCGCGCCTCGAGACCGCATCGCTCGGCCGCCAGATGCAGCGCCGTCATGTTCGACTGGCTGCCGCCGCTGGTAAAGCTGCCGCTTGACGTGGCCGGCAAGCCGGCTGTCTCGCAAAGCCATTCGATCACGCGCTCCTCGACCATGGTCGCGAAGGGCGACTGATCCCAGGAATCGAGAGACTGGTTGGTGGCGGAGATCAGTACCTCCGCCGCCAGCGCCGGAATGGCGACCGGGCAATGCAGATGCGCGACGGCGGCCGGATGACCGACGGCGAGCGCATGCTGGACCGCGGCCTTGCCGATGTCGTTGAGCGCCGCCGAGGTCCCCTGCCCGATTGCCGGGCACGGGTCGATGGCATCGACGAGGCTTCTGAGGTCCTCGGCGCTCGCGCCTGAGTAAGGGCCGTGCGTATCGCCAGCCTCTTCCAGTGTGAGATCGACAGCCTGCATCATGGCGCGCAGGTAAGCGTGCCGAGAGACGGCGTCCGGGCCAAGAACCTGGGAGAGCGGATCAGGCGCTGGCGCCGATCTTGTCTTGAAGGAGAGCACGTTCATGGTCATGCCGCCTTTCTTTCGAGGCGATCGAAGGCGTTGGCGAGGATCGCGCCCACCTGATCGATTTCCGCGTCGGAGATGATCAGCGGCGGAAGCAGGCGCAGGACGCTACCGAAGCGGCCGCCGGTTTCCATGATCAGACCCTGACGGAATGCATCCGCCTGGATCGAGGCGGCGGCCTCGGCGCCGTGTGGCAGATGTCCGATTGCGTCGCGACGTCCGGCGGGATCGACGATCTCGATACCGAGCATAAGACCGGCACCTCTGACCTCGCCGACATAGGCCGAGTTTCTGGCGATCCGTTCGAGATGACCGCGCATCCGCTCGCCGGCCGCGGCAGCCCGTGCAACCAATTCATCACGCTCGATGACCTCAAGCGTCTTTTGGCCGGCGGCCATTGCCAGCTGGTTGCCACGGAAGGTTCCGGCATGGGCGCCGGGTTTCCATACGTCGAGCGAGGAGCGGTAGACGGTCACCGCAAGCGGCAATCCGCCGCCGATCGCCTTGGAGAGGACGACGATGTCGGGCACGATCCCTGCCTTCTCGAAGGCGTAGAAGCTGCCGGTGCGGCCGACGCCACTCTGGACCTCGTCGATGATCAGCGGGATGCCGAGCTCGCCGGTAACCTCGCGCACCTTGCGCAGCCATTCGGCCGGAGCCGGGATCACGCCGCCTTCGCCTTGCACGGCCTCGAGAATAACGGCGGCCGGGCGATTGACGCCGCCTTCAGGGTCACGCAGTGCCCGCTCGAAATATTCGCCCGCCAGCCTGGCCGTCTCCTCGCCGCCGCGTCCGAATGGGCAACGATAGCTGTAGGGGTAGGGGAAGAAGTGGGCGCCTGGCACCAGCTGCCCGACCCCTGCCTTCGGGCCAAGCGAGCCCATCAGCGAAAGCGAGCCCTGCGACATGCCGTGATAGGCGCCGCGGAAGCAGACGATGTCGGTTCGCCCCGTTGCCGTCTTGGCAAGCTTGATCGCCGCCTCGACCGCGTCCGTGCCGCTCGGCGAGCAGAACTGGATTTTCGCTTCTCTCCTGAGCTCCTCGGGCAAGGTTGCGAAGAGATCGGACACGAAGCGGTCCTTGACCGGCGTGGTGAGATCGAGCGTGTGAAGCGGCAGTCCTGATGAAAGAACATCCTTTAGCGTGTCGATCACCTCGGGATGATTGTGCCCTAGCGCCAGCGTACCGGCGCCGGCAAGGCAATCGAGGTAGGTCCGCCCTTCGACATCGGTGACAGTGCATCCTTTTGCCGACTTCAGGGCCAGGGGAAAGCGCCGGGGATAGCTGCGGGCGTTGGATTCCCGCTCGGCCTGACGGGCCAGATAAAAGTCATTGCGCAGCAGTTCGGAGGTGTCCATGTGTTCGGCTCCGTTTCTTTGAGGTCAGAAGTGCTGGGAAGTCAGAAGTGTTTGGAGGCCAGGAGTGCCGGACCTTGGTCAGGTGGTGGCGGGCAGCGCCTCCACGCTGCGCTTGATCTTTTGCAGCATCCAGACCGACAGGCCGACGCCGAGGACCGAGATCACCGTGGCGATGGAAAACAGTGCCTCAAATCCGAGGCGATCGGCGAGGTAGCCGGCGATCGACGCGCCGATGAGATAGATGACGAGTTCCGCGCAGGTCAGCAGCGTGAAGTCCGTGCCCGGTTGCTTGTCGGAGGACGAGGCCATGAAGAACGAGTAGATCGCCACAAGCTCCATATAGCGGATGAAGGTCTGGAATGCTGACGCCGACAGCGCCACCGCAATGCCCGGCCAGATCCCGAAGGCGTTCAGCGCGAAGGCGAGGAAGCACAGACTGCGCAGGCCACCAAGAAGAATGAGCGTTGCCGACAAGCCCGCCTCGCGGATGATGAGAGCGGCGATCGCGGCGCCGAGCAGGCCGGCGGTCGCGGCGGCCGCCCCAGACATGTAGCCGATCCATTCGGTCGGCACCTTGATGTCGACGAGGTAGGTCCCCTCCATGCCGCGCACGAGACCTTCGCTGGCGCGATAGCTCAGGGCGAAGGCGAGGATCAGCCATGCGTTCGGCCGGCGGAAGAATTGCAAGAGCCCGATACGCTCCTTGGATTTTTCAGCCGGTTGCGAAACGGGCGGCTCCTCGTCCATCCAGAAGGCTGCGACGAGGGGAAGAAGCGACAGCGCGGACACGAGCAGAATGGTCGGCGTCCAGCCAATCCTGTGAACCAGGACGAGAGCAAGAGTTCCGCCGAGGATAACGCCGAGAGCAACCGCGCCGGCCTGCACGGCGTTGCCGACAGGGCGGGACTTCGTGGTCAGCCGGCGGACGGCATAGCCATCGGTGGCGATGTCCTGGATCGACGAGAGCAGCGTGATGAGTAGCGCGATCGCAAACAACGCGCCCGCCTGATGCGGCTCGACAAAGGCCATGATGGCGATACCCGCGCTGACCAGGAGCTGCGTTGGAATGACCCAGCCACGGCGATGGCCAAGGCGTGGAAAGAGCGCGAACCGATCGACGAACGGGGCGATGGCGAACTTCAACACGAGTGGAAGCATGAGAAGCGAAAACAGGCCAATCGCCGTGCGCGACGCACCGGCTTCCCGCATCAATGGCGGCAGAGCCACGAGAAGCAGATAGGTCGGAATGCCCTGAGCGAGATAAAGCCCGCCGAGAATGGCGTAGAGCCTGCTCTGGCCTTCAGCACCCGGCCGGGCGGTCGCGGGTATCATGTCTTTATGCAGGTCCATCGCGGTCACTGGCGTCTCTTCTTTCAGATGCCGGCACGCCGGCTAAATATAACAGGAGTATTTTTATCATATTTAAAACCAGACGCACGACTTGGCTTGGATCGAAGCGAACCAGAGTTGGACAATAGCGAACATGCAAGTTTTGATTGCATACCCAGTCGGCCGCAAGGCCGTTGCCTGCGTTTGGCCTATCGTCGAAAATCACTGAAAAGCGGCCGCTCGGAAAGAGCTGTTGCGCTCATTGAGCGTGGCCGGCACCTGCCTAGCCGTGGCTGGAGTCGTTCGGCACCAGGGGCTCGACATCCTTGACCTTGGCGCGATGGAAGATGAACAACCCTGCAAGAACAATGATGGCGGCGCCGATTAGCGTTTGCCGATCGGGGAACTCGCCAAAAAACAGCCAGCCGAAGAGGACAGCCCAAAGCAGCAGCGTATATTGCAGCGGCGCCAGCAGGGAGGCCGGTGCAAGCTTCAGCGAGCGCGTGATCATCAGGTGCGCCGAACAGGAAACGACGCCAAGCAGCAGCAGCGCCAGCAGTTGCTGACCGCTGAAAGCGCTCCAGTTGCCAATACTGAGGAGCGCGCCGGTGGCGAGGCAGCCGAGCGTCTGCCAGGTCACAAGCGTCGCATCCGGTGTGGAGCGAAGCACGCGGCCAAGCACCAGCGTCAACGAAAAGGAGAGACTGCCAACCAGCCCGAACATCGATGGCCAGGACAGCATCGCCGTCGATGGGCGCAGCGCGATGACAACGCCGACAAACCCGATCAATACCGCCAGCCAGCGCCGCCAGCCGATCGTCTCGCCGAGAAGAAAATGCGACAGCGCGGCCACATAGATCGGCCCGGCCATATAGAAGGTCATGACGTCGGCAAGCGGAAGATAGGCGACGGCAGCGTAAAAAAGGCCGGTGTCAGCGGTGGCGAGGATGACGCGGATCAGCTGCCATTGCGGCTTCTCGACCCGGTGGAGCGACGTCAGTGGTTGGCGCGAGAGCATCGGCCCGAGCACGAAGAATGCACCGAGCGAGCGCACCAGCAGCACCTGGCCGACAGAAAAGCTGGCAACCAGCCATTTGCCCATGGCGTCGTTGAGGGCGAACATGAAGTCGCCGACGAGCATCAGAAGAATACCGGCCAAGATGGCGTTGCCGCCCAGGACGAAAGCCGCCTGTCTGTTCATGATTTGCGGGCGCTCCACGACGCCATTTGTCCGATGAGGTTCGGGCGGTCAAAATAGGTTTGCACGCTGCCGCCCATATCGATGCCTGTTTGGGTGGCAGATGCTTACTCCGAGGGCACGACATCTTGCAAGCGGCAAGCGCGTGGTTGCGTTCGCGCCGCCACTTGCGAACACACAAATCAATCCAAATGGCCGGCGCCTGCATCCGGGAACTCGGCGTTCCAGAAGTCGGTAGCCTGAAACGTCCAGAGCGTGCTCGGCGTGAACCTCTGGTCAGGTGTAGCCGCAACCACATCCATCAGCAGGGCGGCGTCGCGCAGTTTCACGTTCACGCTATTCGCCCGCAGCAGAGCCAGCATACTCTCCGCGCGCTTCGTCTCGCCGAACGTCAGCCGCACGAGATATCGGTATGTCCGATCCTTGAAGAATATCTCCCGCGCGGCCGCCTGCAGAGCATCATGCTCCGCTCCGGTGAGCAAGCCGAGATCCAGACACCGCGATAGTGTCGCCCGGACATTGACGAGCGGTTCGCTGAGCGGAAGGTATCCCAACTCGGCCGGCGCGTGCGATTGGGCGACGTCGGAATCGTCTTCGAGCGTGTTGGATGCGTAGCCCTCGTAAATCTCACCAATGCCGATCATTCCGAATGGGCTGCACTCCGCCGCACGCAATGCGCCCATGCTCGCTGCGCCGAAGATGTGCACGCCCCGCGACAGCCCGAACAGGATCTCCTTGTGCCAGATGGCCGGTACATGTTCGTAGATGCCGTCGATCAACCCGATGACATTGGCCCCGTCGACGATCGCCCGGTAGACGTCACCCTGCCTCGCGGGTGGTCGAATCTCATAATCGGCACGGGACAGCTCCGCACCGTTAAGCGTTGGCCCGGCAAAGATCACCCGCATCCCGACACCGCCATCCTCACGCCAATGTTCTTCTGCCTCGCCGCCAATATTTAAGATCCGCAGCCGCCAGCGCTTCGATCCGCTGGCCGCAGAATAATACAACCTTTGCGTCTCGCAACCGCGAATGCAGCTGTTGAATGTCTGGGAACATCGTGACAGACTGAGGCATGGGACGAGCCGTGCCCAAAGAAAAACGGGCTGATCAGGGGTGAAATGACGTTCGTTCTGGAGACCTTTGGAAAGCTGCGGTTGGCCGACGAGGATGGCAACGTCATCGCCTTGCCCGAGAAGGGGCTGTTGCTGCTTGCCTACCTGCTGACACTCGATGAGGGATCGGCATACCGCACCACGATCGCCCGCTTCCTGTGGGGCGAAACGGATAACGGCGCATCCGACACGACCTTGCGAAAGCTGCTATCCAGAGTGAAGGCTTACCAGAGCGATCTTGGGTCCAGCTTCGTATCCTTCAAGGGCAGCACCATCGCGATCGACCGCGCGCTGCTGACGTCGGACATCCAGCTCATTCGGGAAGACGAGGCCTCAGCGCCCTTCGCGCGGCTGCGGCGGCTGGTCAAGCTGCTCGACCAGCCCTTCCTCGGCCCGGTCAAGATCCAGAGCCGGGAGTTCAAGAGCTGGGTCGTCGATGAAGGCAACCGGCATGTCGAGCTTCTCGAGCGGACATTGAGGGAGGCTCACGCCGATGCGCAGACGCGCGACGACGCGGAAGTCTTGCGCAAGGCGGCGGTCATCCTCTTCCGTTCGGAGCCGCAGGATCCGGAAACACTGCAGTTATTGCTGAAGATCTTCAACGCCGAGCAAGACGTTGAATCGCTTCAGAATTATTTCGCCAAGCGACGCGGCTCGATCGAGCGCGGCGCCAAATTCTCGGCATCCGACAAGGGTAACGGCAGCACAAAGGTTGCCGCTGAAGCGAGACCGCCTTTGCGCAATGGCGCGGCAGCCGGCTTGGCCGTCGAAGCAGGCAGCATCGCCCACGCGATCCCGCGCCTCGTCCTGCTTCCACCAAGCAACCAGTCGGTCAGCCCCGACGCGGGCCTCATCGCCTCGTCGCTGATCGAGGACATCACCATCGGTTTTTGCGCCTTCAACAGCCTGCGGGTGATCGCGCCCTACTCCGCGGTCCAGGTCGGTCACAACGTCGAAACGCAGGCCGCCTTCTTCGAACGGCAGGCCGTCAACTATGTGTTGGAGACGCGCATCAGCGGCGGCGCGGACGACGTGACGCTGTTTGCCCAGCTGATCTTCGTCGATGATGCGCAGGTTCTCTGGGCGGAACGCTTCGGCCTGCACCGTCTTGACCTGCTGCGCGACAAGCGCGCGATCTCTCGGCAGATCGCCTTGTCCGTCTCGCGCGAAATCGCCCGCCACGAGGAGCAGCGCGCCGATATCGAACTCAATCCCGCGGCCTATCACCGCTATCTCGCCGGCAAGCGCGACATGACGCGCATGACGCTTCCCAACCTCCGGCGCGCGCGCAAGGAGATGAAGGCAGCGCTCGCAGCCAGCCCCGATTTCGCGCCGGCGCTGAGCGCCATGGGGCGTACCTATTCCAAGGAATGGTTGCTCACCGCGCGTGGCGATATCGAGCTCCTGAAGCAGGCGGAGAACCTCTCCAGGCAGGCGATCGAAAAGCGATCGGACTTCGCCGACGGATACCGCGAATTCGGGGTGGCCAAGCTGTTGCAGGGCGATTTCGACGAGAGCGCCGAGGCGATGGAAGTGGCCGAAGCGCTGGCGCCGCATTACGCCGACGTCATCGCCGACCACGCCGATACGCTGGTGCATTGCTCTCGCCCGGGCATGGCGCTGCAGAAGATCGAACGGGCGATCGAACTGAACCCGCTGACCCCGGACATGTATCTCTGGACAGCGGCGGGCGCCAACTACGCGCTCGGCGAATTCGGCTCGTCGATCGACTACATCGGCCAGATGTCCGACCCGAGCCTTGCTGATCGCCTGGCGGCAGCCAGCTGGGCGATGATGGGGCATGCCGACAAGGCACGCATTCTTGTGCGCCGCGTGCGCGAGGCAAACCCGAATTTCGACGTCGATACCTGGCTGGCGGCAGTGCCCAGCAAGGAGCAATGGCATAAGGACCTCTACCGAGAGGGACTCAAGAAGGCAGGCTTTTAACCGTTCATCTTAGAGGGAAAGAGAACATGAGCGCAGTCGTTGTCATCAGCATCACCGGCGAAGAAGGTCTTTGGGTCGCCGATCTCAGCGCGGGAACCGTAACCCCGCTCGATCCGCCGGCAGGTAGCAAGCTCAAGGAGGTCGCCGATCTCCGCAAGAGCGGAACGTCGATCACGAAGGACGTCAATTTTGCCGTCGTCGTAAAGTCCGCCAAGGAAGCCGCGTCCGGGCACTACGAAGGCTAATCAAGGCCGGAAGATCCAAGTCAGTCAGTTGGTCGGCGCCTTGTCTTGCTCAAGGCGTCGGCTTTGTCGTGCGCGTTGTTTGCGAGGGTCCAGCGGCCCCGTTTCCGGCAATCCATCATCCTGACTCGCTCCCATCTTCGCTCGGTCAAATTGCACTCGCGGGTAAAGCCATATCAAAATAAGCGGCGACGTCTACATTTTAGATCGTTTGATCCAACTTCCGGCAATTCCGCCCAAAATCAGGTGAGTTTGCTCGGCCCGTTCCAGATTACATTCCACGTCGCCATCCCCAGCAAGGAGAACGACCGTGGAAACCCCTCGCCTCGCCCCATCGCACACAGCGACAACATTGTCGAAATTCCGCGACGGTCTCGCAAGCGCCGATGTCATCGCCGCTCTTCGCGACGGGCTTGTCGGAGCGAAAGCGAAGATATCCGGTCCCTATGGCGAAAAGAACCTCGTCTACGCCGACTATGTCGCGTCGGGCCGCGCGTTGCACCAGGTCGAGCGCTTCGTTCTCGAAGAGGTTCTCCCCTATTACGCCAACAGCCACACCGAGGCCTCCTATTGCGGTGGCTTCATGACGCGCATGCGGCGCGAAGCTCGCGGATTGATCGGCGGATTCTGCGGCGCGAGTGCTGATCATGCCGTCATCTTCACCGGCTCCGGCGCGACGGCGGGCATCAACCGGCTGGTCTCGCTGCTCGGCGTGACGGACGCGATTGCGTCAGGCAAACGCGTGCGCGTCGTCATCGGCCCCTACGAGCATCACTCCAACATCCTGCCCTGGCGCGAAAGCGGCGCGGAGATCGTCGCGATCCCCGAGCAGGCATCCGGCGGCCCCGACCTTGGTCTGCTTGAAGCAGCACTGCGCGATAGCGACGCGGACCTCACGATCTGCACCCTGTCCGCCGCCTCCAACATCACCGGCATCACCAGCGACGTCTCCAGGATCACCGGCCTCGTCAAGGCAACCGGCGCGAGGATGATCTGGGACTACGCCGGCGCTGGCCCTTATGTGCCGATCGCCATGTCTCCGGCATCAGGTGCCGACATCGACGCCATCGTCGTTTCGCCGCACAAGTTCATCGGCGGCCCCGGCGCTTCCGGTATCCTGATCGTGCGGCGCGACGCTGTCTCGGCGACCAAGCCTTCCTGGCCGGGTGGCGGCACGGTGAAGTTCGTGTCGCCCACGACGCATGACTATAGCGACAGCCTCGAAGCCCGGGAGGAAGCCGGCACGCCGAATGTCGTCGGCGACATCAGGGCGGCACTCGCCTTCATCGTCAAGGACGCGATCGGCGCGCAGGTGATGGCCGAGCGCAATCATGCATTTGCCGAGCGCGCTTTCAGCGCCTGGAGACATATCGAGCGGCTGGAAGTCCTCGGCCTGCCCGGCCCCGACCGCCTGCCGATCTTCTCGTTCCGCGTGAAGGACGGCAAGGGCGGCTATGTCCATCAGCAGCTGATCACGCGCATGCTCAGCGACCGCTTCGGCATCCAGGCGCGTGGCGGCTGCGCCTGCGCCGGGCCTTATGTCCACCGACTGCTCTCGATCGACGATCAGCAGTCCGAGGCTATCCGGCAGGCCATCCTGTCCGGCGACGAGATCATGAAGCCTGGTTTCATCAGGTTGAATCTCAGCGTTTTGCTTGATGACGAGAAGGTCCGCTTCATTCTCGATTCCGTCGCCCAGATCGCAGCCGATGCGACCGCTTTCGTAGCGGATTACGATTTCGATCCGAGCCGGGCGATCTTCTTCCCGCGCGCTGCGTCCATGGAAGATGAAGTCCATGCCGCAGCCTGAGGTCGCCGGCTTCCACGATGCGCGCACGGGCAGCATTCAGTATGTGGTTTCCTGCCCGACCACCCGCAAATGCGCGATCATCGACCCCGTGCTCGATTTCGACGAGAAGTCGGGCTCGACGGCGACGACGAATGCCGACAGCCTGCTCGACCATATCGCGCGCCATGACCTAACGCTTGAGTGGATCCTCGACACGCATCCGCATGCCGACCATTTCTCCGCCGCCTCCTACCTCAAACAGCGCACCGGCGTGCCGACGGCGATCGGCGAGCATATCGTGCAGGTGCAGGAGATTTGGAAAGAAATCTACAACTGGCTGGACCTCGCCTGCGACGGATCGCAATGGGACCGGCTGTTTTCCGACGGCGACACCTTCATGATCGGCGATCTCGAAGCCCGCGTCATGCATTCGCCCGGCCACACGCTGGCGTCAATCAGCTACGTCATCGGCGACGCGGCCTTCATCCACGACACGCTCTTCATGCCCGATAGCGGCTCGGCGCGGGCGGATTTTCCGGGCGGCAGCGCCGATAGCCTGCGGACGTCGATCGAGCGCATTCTGGATCTCCCTGACCAGACCCGGCTTTTCACCGGTCACGATTATATGCCCGGCGGACGCGAGGCCCTGTGGGAAAGCTCGGTCGCCGAACAGAAGCAAAAGAACCCGCATATCGCCGGTCGTTCGCGCGCCGAGTTCATCGAGATCAGGGAGGCGCGCGACAGGACCCTGCCGATGCCGAAGCTCATCTTGCATGCGCTGCAGGTCAATATTCGCGGCGGCGCCTTGCCAGAGCCGGAGGCCGATGGCCGGCGCTACCTGAAGATCCCGCTCGACGCCCTGTCCGGATCGGTCTGGGGAAGATGACGCCGTGGATGGATCGCTCCAGCATGTCCTCTTCGCGCTCGGCTCCGGCTCGCTGGTCGGCTGCACGCTGGGCCTGATCGGCGGCGGCGGCTCGATCCTCGCAACGCCGCTTCTGATGTATGCGGTGGGCATGCGTGACGTGCACACGGCGATCGGAACCGGCGCGCTCGCCGTCTCCGCCAATGCCTATCTCAACCTCGCCGGCCACGCCGCCAAGGGCCACGTCTGGTGGCGTTGCGCGGTAATCTTCGCAGCCGCCGGCGCGCTCGGCGCCTATCTGGGTTCGAGCCTCGGAAAGCTCGTAGACGGCCAGAAACTGCTCTTCATGTTCGGCCTGCTGATGATGTTCGTCAGCTTCACCATGCGAAAGACCCGCATCGCTTCTGACGTCACCGCCCACTCGCTGACCATGGCGGTACACGGCAAGACGACCGCGATCGCGCTGCTGACGGGCATGTTTTCAGGCTTCTTCGGCATCGGTGGCGGCTTCCTGATCGTGCCGGCGCTGCTGCTCGCCACGGGCATGCCCCTCATCAACGCCGTCGGCACCTCGCTCATGGCCGTTGGCACCTTCGGCCTGACCACCGCCGCCAACTACGCCACATCAGGCTTGGTCGACTGGCTGACCGCTGGCTATTTTATCGCGGGTGGCATCGGCGGCGGTGTCATCGGAACGATCGCGGCCACGCGGCTCGCCGACCGGCGCAACACGCTCGCGACGATCTTCCGCGCCGTCATCTTCGCCGTCAGCCTTTATGTGCTGTGGCGCAGCTATATCGCGCTTTAGCCGCTCAGGGTCGCTCGGCGATCCCCGAGCCTGACGCCGGATTGTTCTTGGACTGCGCGCGATGCTCCCGCCACATGGTGAAGAGGCCGGCGCCGACGACGATCGCGGAGCCGAGCAGCATGTTCCAGCTCAGCGTCTCCCCAAAGAACATCACCGCGATCACCGCGCCCACGACGAGCTGAAGATAGGCGAACGGCTGCACCTCGGAGGCCTGCAATGAATCATAGGCGCGAATCAGGCAGTAGTGGCTGACCGTGCCACAGACGCAAAGTGCGGCGACCATCGGCCACTCCGAGACGGCGATCGGCGTCCAGTAGAAGGGGCCAAGCAGCGAGATCGCGACCGCGCCGCCCACGGCGGTATAGGCCAGGCTGGTGAAGGTCGAATCATTGCGGCTGACCGCCCTCGTGGCGACGCTGTAGGCCGCGAACATGGTGGCGCAGGCGAGCGGCAGCAGAAGATAGAGGCTGAAGGCGCCACCGGTCGGGTTGATGATCAAGAGCACGCCGAACAGCCCCGCGACGACGGCAAGCCACCGCCGCCAGCCGACATGCTCGCCCAGAAACGGGATCGACAGAATGGTCACGATCAGCGGCGTCGACTGGAAGATGGCCTGGGTGATCGCAAGCCCTGTATGCGCAAGGCCGAACACGAAGAGCGCGATCTCGGCGACCAGCAGCACGCCGCGCATCCCCTGCATCAGCGGATGCTTCGTCACGAAGGCGCCACGCACGCCGCCCGGCTTGCGCATCGCCAGCAGCATCACGAAAGCCGCGAACGCCCAAAAGCGGATCATGGTGATCAGGATCGGCGAATATCGCTCGCCGAGATATTTCGAGAAGCTGTCCTGAACCGCGAAGATGAAGACCGCCGCCAAGGTGAATAGGTAACCCTGCAGCTTGGGGCTGGTGCTGTTGGAAATTGTCGTGCCCTCCGCTGTCACTCCAGCGAAGGCACTAGTCCAGCCCGCCCGATTGCTCAAGCCACGGAATCGTTTGAATCCGATCTATCTCGAAGTTTATTTCGACACCCGCGTCAAACGACGGTTTCGCCGCCGTCGACGACCAGAATCTGCCCGGTCATGTAAGATGAACGGTCTGAGACGAGAAACAGGATGGGCTCGGCGATCTCGGAAACATCGGCCCATCGTCCAAGCGGCACCTTCTCGGCGATGTAGCTCTCGATCGCATCTCTCCCGCCCATCTGCGCGATGAACGGCTCGTTGAACGGCGTGTCGACCCAACCGGGGCAAAGCGCGTTTACGCGCACACCGAACTTCGCATAGTCGCCGGCCATCTGCCTGGTCATGGCGATGACCGCGTGTTTGGTCGTGGTGTAGGCGATCATTTCGCGATCGTAGAGAACGCCCGAGGACGACGAGGTGTTGAGGATGACGCCCTTGCCCGCCCGCGTCATAAGCGGCATCACGAGCCGGGCGGCGATGAAATGAGCGCGCACGTTCAAGGCCCAGGACTTGTCGAACCCCTCTATCGCGACCTGCTCGAGATCACCCGCCACCTGCGCGCCGGCATGATTATGCAGGATGTCGATGCGGCCATGCCTGCTGGCAATCGCAGATATGCCCTCTTCCAGAGCCCTGTCGTCCGTGACATCCAACTCCAGGGATTCGGCGCTGCCGCCGGCTGCAACGATCTCCTGGACGGTTTCGTCGGCATTCATGAAGTCGACATCGGCGACGACGACATGGGCGCCTTCCCGCGCCATGATCGAAGCCCCTGCCCTGCCGATGCCGGAACCGGCGCCGGTGACGATTGCAACGCGGTTGGCGAGAATCATGATGTTTCCCCTAATGTCTTTTGTTGTCTTTCACGCATCAGGAACCGTGCGATCAGGATCATCGCGAGCGACGCGACCAGCACCATGGTTGCGATCGCATTGATCTCTGGCGTCACGCCACGGCGGATCGACGCGAAGACATAGATCGGCAGCGTGGTGTTGGAGCCCGCAACGAAGAAGGCGATGATGAAGTCGTCGAACGAGAAGGTGAAGGCGAGCAGGAACCCGGCGAGGATCGACGGCAGGATCTGTGGCAGGACGATCTCGCGAAATGTAGTTAGCGGCGTGGCGTAAAGGTCGCTCGATGCCTCGACGATATCGCGGCCAAGGCTGGCGATCCTGGCTTTCACGATCATCGTCACGAGCGCCATCGTGAACAGCCCGTGAGCAGCGATGATCGAGCCGAAGCCAAGCTGGAGCCTGGGTGGCTGCTCACCCGGCCAGACGGCGGCGAGCAGGGGATTGAGGATACCGAAGACCTCGACCAGCGCCACCAGCGTCGCAATGCCGATGACAACGCCTGGAACGACGATTGCCGCGGCGAAAAGACCATCAAACACCGCGCGAGCTTTTGGTCCGAGTCGCTCCATGCCGATCGCCGCCATCGTCCCGAAGATGGCGGCCAGGGTCGCGCTGGTGAAGGCGATGATCAGGCTATTTTCGAGCGCTTGCATCAGGAAGGTATTGGAGAGCGCCTTCCCGTACCACTGCGTCGAGAAGCCAGTGAAGTCCGATGCGTTGCGCCCGGCATTGAACGAAAACAGCACGACCAGCGCGATCGGCGTATAGAGAAACAGATAGACGGCGGTGACGAGACTGCGCATCAGACGAGATCCACCTGTCGGGTGCCGGCAACGTGCCATGCGATGCGCATGGCGACGAGCAGCACGATGACAACGACCACCACCAGCGTAACCGCGATCGCGGAGCCGAAGGGCCAGTTGCGCGACTGCAGGAAGAGATCGACGAGCGCGTTGCCGATGAAGAAGACCTTGCCGCCGCCAAGCAGCTGCGGGATCAGGTATTCGCCAAGCAAGAGGATCGTCACCAGGGCCACTCCGGTCATGACGCCGGGAAGCGAGAGCGGCAGTGTTATGCCAAAAAAAGTCGATAGCGGCTTGGCGCCAAGGTCGGCCGAGGCTTCCAGCAGACGGCGATCGAGCTTTTCGAGGCTGACATAGATCGGCATGATCATCAGCGGCAGATAGCCGTAGACGATGCCGAGCAGCACCGCGCCAGGCGTGTTCAAAAGTCTGACATTCTCGATGCCGACAATTTCGAGCAGATGCGGAATGCCGCGCGCGCCCAAAATATACATCCAGGCATAGGTGCGCACGAGCAGGCTGGTCCAGAACGGCACGACGACCAGCGACACCAGAAGCAGGCGATGCCGCGGGCTCGACTTCACGGCCAGATAATAGGCCACGGGATAGGCGACGAGCAGGCAGGCGAAGGCGCCGATCGGTGCTAGCACCAGCGTATTCTTGAATGCGGCGGCGCGCGAGCCGAGATTGGCGAATTGCGCGAAGGTGAAAGCCGCCTGATAGCCTCCTTCCGGCGCCCGCTCGCCAAAGGAGAAAACGACGATGGCGATGAAGGGCAGCACCAGGAAGATAAACAGCCATGCGCTCGCCGGCGCGACCAGCGCGGCGGTGACCAGGCGTTTCTTGGTGTCCGGTGTCAGGTTCATCTTGGTCCAGAGAAGCGTTCGTGAAAAGGGCAGTGTGATCGATGCAAGGCACGCCTCCTTTAAGGGCGACGTGCCTTGGCGATGGATCAGGCCGACTTGAAGCGTGCCATCAGTTCGGCACGGCTCGGGTCTGTCAGCGTCACGGCGGCGCCGAATTCCAGCGGCGTCAGCGAAGCTTCATCCGGATAGACGATCTTGTTGGAGGTGATCTCCTGCGGCAGCAGCGCGATGACGCGACTGTCGGTGGCCGGCGCGCCATTGGCGATGTGCTCCTTGGCGGCGTTGGCGGGGTCCATGAGGTAATTGAGCAGCGCGTAGCCGGCGGCCTTGTTCGGCGCATCCTTCGGGATCGCGTAGTAATCCGTCCAGATTTCGCCGCCGTCCTTGCCGAGAACGAAGGCAAGCTCCGGCATGTCACGGTTGAGCTGGGCGCCGTCATTGGTCCAGCACATGGTCATCCAGGCGTCACCGGCGCGCATGCCGGGTTGGTAGTCGCTGTTGATGGCGAAGAGATGCGGCTTGACCTTGATGAGCAGCTCTTCGACCTTGGCGAGCTCGTCGGCCTTGATCGAGTTGAAGTCGTAGCCGAGCGACACAAGCGCGCTGCCGATCGTCGTCAGCTGGTAATCGTGCACCATGGCGCGGCCATCGGCCTCGGTCTGGGCGATCTCGAAGAAATCCTTCCAGCTGGTGAGCTTGGTCTTGATCTTCGAGGTATTGACCGAGAAGCCGGTCGTGCCCCAGTTCTTCGGCACGGCGTAGGTCTTGCCGTCGATCTGGCCTTCCTTGGTGAAGCGCGGGTTCTCGGCTGTCTGGCTGAAGTTCGGGATCTTCGAGAGATCGAGCTCATCGATCAGGCCGAGCTTGTGGTGGGTCGAGATCGTATAGTTGGTCGGCACGAAGAGCGACCAGCCCGAAGCGCCGGCCTGGAGCTTGGCCAGCATCTCTTCGTTGGAGCCGAAGACGTTGACCTCGACGGCAACGCCGGTGGCGGCCTTGAAGTTTTCGAAGGTGGCGGGGTCGTGGTAATTCGGCCAGGTGGCGATCGACATCTGCGTGCCGAGTTCGCCGGCGGCATAGGCCGGTGTCGACAGCGCGCCGGGGAAGCGCGACATGACGGCGGTGGCGAGACCGAGGCCGGTGATGCCAAGGAAATGGCGGCGACTGATGGAGCCGCGCTTCAGGCGCATGAACTCGTTCATGAAGCCTTCGGCGGAAATGGGGAGATTATCCTTGTAGTCCTTGCTCATGATGCTGTTCCCTGTTTGTGTTTTATGCTGCATTGGAAGCTGGAAAAACATGCGCCCCGGCCGGATCGAAGCCGAGGAAGACCATTTCGCCGGGTTCGACGAGATCGCTTTGGCTGTCACGCCGATCGGCCGTGACCAGGAAGTCGCCAAGCCCAGGCACCGCCACGGCATATTCCGCCGAGGATCCCAGGAAGATGCGGTGCGTGACCGTGCCCTTGAAGCTGGCGCCGCCGCCCGCCTGAACGCGGGTAAGCCTGATCGCTTCCGGGCGGATCGCGACGATGGCCTGGCCGGACAAGGCGCCCTGCCCCGCCGAAACAGGCAGCGCCGAACCGTCGCCCAGCCTGAGGGTCCGGCCGTCCGTCTCGACCGTTGCATCGACGCGGTTGGTCTTGCCGACGAAATCGGCAACGAAGAGATCCGCCGGCCGGTCGTAGACCTCTCGCGGCGAGCCGAGCTGACGGATGCGACCAGCGCTCATGACGCAGACGATATCGGCCATCGACAAGGCCTCTTCCTGATCGTGCGTGACCAGGACGAAGGTAATCCCGAGCTCCCGCTGCAACGTCTGCAACTCGATCTGCATGGCCGACCGCAGCTTCTTGTCGAGTGCGGCCAGTGGTTCGTCGAGCAGCAGCACCGAGGGGCGGTTGACGATGGCACGCGCCAGCGCCACGCGCTGCTGCTGGCCACCGGACATTTCGTGAATACGGCGCTTGGCGAAGCCGCCAAGGCGGACCATTTCAAGCGCCTCGCCGACACGACGGTTGATCTCGGCGGCAGCGATCCTCGGCCGCATCTGCCGCAGCCCGTAGGCGACGTTTTGCTCGACGTTGAAGTGCGGAAACAGGGCGTAGTGCTGGAACACCATGTTCACCGGCCGCCGATAGGCAGGCACGCCGTTCATCTCGCGCCCGTCGATCAGCACCGTACCGTCGCTCGGCTGCTCGAAGCCGCCGATCATGCGCAGGCACGTCGTCTTGCCGCAGCCCGATGGCCCGAGCAGCGCCAGGAATGCGCCCTTGGGCACATTGAGGTTGATGTCCGTTACGGCGGTCACGGAGCCATAATTCTTGGTGACCGAACGGAATTCGATATCGTTCGTCGAAGCGGATGCCACGTCTGTTCCCTGCGGTTGGTTTGGCGGCAGTCTACGCTGCCTTTTGCCACCGGCGTTGGGAAAAGACTAAGCCCGCCCTTCCCTGACGGTATATACCCCAAGAGTGGTATTTAAGGCCTTGCGGCTTCGTGGAAGGTATATACAGGGTATACGGATATCGGCGGCCCAATCGGGAGGTTTTCGGCATGAGCATGGATCTGGAGGCGCTGTTGCAGGCCTTCAAGGCCACCGTCGGCAAGCCCGTCATGAGCGATGCCGAATTCGGCGAGACCTTTCGCCAGATGATGGCATCCCTTGTGCGCTTCGACTACGTCGTCGTCTTCGCCTACCGCGGCAAGGAACGGCCGATCGATCTCTACAGCACCTTCGATCCGAAGGAACACATCATCTTCGTCACGCTCTACCAGGCCGGTCCCTATCTGCTCGATCCTTTCTACCACACCGCCCGCGCCCGCCGCAGCGGCGTTTTCCGGATGCGCGAGCTCGTGCCGGACCGCTTCTTCTCCAGCGAATATTACCGGACCTACTATGTGCAGACGGGTCTGGCCGAAGAGATCGGCTTCTTCGTCGAACAGGACGACGACATTACCGTCGTGCTGTCACTGATGCGCCGGGAAGCGACCGGCGTTTTTCCGCCGGCGGAGATCGCCCTGCTGAAGAAGGCCGAGCCGCTCGTCACCCGGCTGGCGCAGCATTATTTCGCGGGGCTCGCCGAGCGCTTCGACGGCCAGGCGCAAGCGACGAGGCGGCCCACTCGCAAGCGTGGCGAAGACAAGGCCGACATCCAGCCCGCAGACGCCGTGTGGCAGGATCTGAACCTCACCAACCGCGAGACCGCCATCGTCGACCTGGTGCTGCAAGGGCACTCTTCGGAATCGGTTGGGCTCAAGCTGAACATCTCAACCGGCACCGTGAAAGTGCACCGCCGCAACGTCTACCGCAAACTTGGAATCTCCTCGCAAACGCAACTGCTGGCGATCTATCTCAAGGCGTTCGGTGGGCTCAGCCAGTAGAAAGCGTGCTTGCCATAACAGGCGTTGATGGCTTGCGACTTCAATGACATAGTGCGCCCCGCGCATCCATTTTCCAAGCAAAGACATGAGCATGACCAATCCCGCCGCCTCGCCTTCCCATAAAGCATCGCGGTCCCCTCGCCCGCTGGCGAAGATCAGCCTGAAATGGTCGATGATCGAGGAGGACGGTCTTTCCGTCCTCGAAAAATTCCAGCTGCTGCGGGACCTCGGCTTCGATGGCGTCGAGCTCGACTCCCCCAACGACCTGCCGTCCCGCGAGGTGCTGGATGCACGCGACAAGACCGGCGTCGCCATTCCCGGCCTCGTGAACTCGATGCACTGGAAGACCCCGCTCACCGATGCCGATCCCGCTGTCCGTCAGGCCTGCGTCGATTCGATGATAACGGCGCTTGATGATGCCAAGCTTTACGGCGCCGATACCGTGCTTTTGGTTCCCGGCGTCGTTCGCAACAGCCCCACGAGCTACAAGACGGCCTATAGCCGCGCGCTGGAGGAGATCGCCAAGATCATCCCTCACGCCGAAAAGACGGGTGTGTCGATCGCGCTCGAGAACGTGTGGAACGACTTTCTGCTCAGCCCGCTGGAAGCCGCCGGCTTCGTCGACGCCTGCAACCATCCGAAGGTCGGCTGGTATTTCGATGTCGGCAATGTGCTGCGCTATGGCCGGCCCACCGACTGGATCGAGGCGCTGGGCCACCGCATCCTGAAGATCGACGTCAAGGAATACAGCCTCGACAAGATGAACAGCGAGGGTCCGTGGAAGGGCTTCGAGGTCGAGATCGGTGATGGCGACTGCGACTGGGCGGCGGTCAACCGCGCGCTCGCCGAGGTCGGCTATTGCGGATGGGCCTCCGTCGAGGTTCCCGGCGGCGACCGCCACCGGCTGGCGGCGATCAAGGAGCGCGTCGATCGCATATCCGCGTTGATGGCACCGGCCTGATTTTGCTAGCGCTTGGCCAAAGCCACCCGCCCCCTCTTCGTCGTCGAATGAAGTTTGGCCTTAATCAGATCGAAGAGTTCAGGCGGGACCATCCATAACGATAGCGGCTAGGATCGGACGGCAGCGCCCTGAGATGGATGCCGGGCCACTCGAACCTGTTGACCTCGCTAACGCGAATCCAGTTGGCGTCGTCATCGAGGCCGAGTTGGCCACGAAGTTCCGCCGGAACCTCGATCGACAGGTCTTCCTCGCCGCGTTCGGGTGGTGAATGCGTGATCGGCACGACGATCGTATCACTGGTCCGGGAGTGATACACGACAACGGCACAAGGCCGATCCTTGCTGCCCACAGCGAAACCCTCGCTCTTTTCCTTGTCCCACAGGTAATTGTATCGGATGACAAGGCCCGCAACCGGCGTCGGGGAACTCACTCGGAAACTTTTCCGTACTCGGAGTTCATGATCAACGCCATGGTTTCGTCATCCATGTCGCTGACCCGTATCACCTCGCGCTCACGCCTTATCATGTCGTGATAGTGGCTGAGTTCCGCGGCGGACAGGAAGCCTCCGATCGTGCGGTCATGAGCGGTGATCTCGATGACTCCCTCAGACTGCACGCGCTCCCTGAAGGTCGTGAATTTACGAGCGAACTCGGTCGCAGACACTTTCAAAGCTTGAGCCATGATCTTTGCTCTCCCCATCAATTTGCAAAATACGCATTTTACACATTTCGTCAAGGAGCTTGCCGATCACCGCCCGCAGCCTTAGCCCTTGAGTTCGGCAAACAACCTGCGGGCGTTGGCAAGACCGGTCTGGCAGCCATAGAGCGTCGGTTCGTTGCCTTCATATTCGAGCGAGACGAAGCCGTCATAGCCGGAATCCACAACGCTCTTCAGCATCGATTTCACCGGCAGGTCGCCGAAGCCAAAGACGGAACCACGGATAAACTGCCCGTTGAGCGTCTCCAGCCAGCCCGGGCCCGGGCTCTCGGCGCGCACGTAGAAATCCTTGATGTGCACGAAGCTCGCATGGGCGATCGACGCGCGCGTGCCGGTCACCGGGTTTTCGTCGACGCAGAGGAAGTTGCCGACATCGAGCGTAATCTTGAAGTTCGGGCTGTCGACGGCGTTCAGCAGGCGCTTGACGCGCTCGCTGGAGTTCATGAAGAAACCGTGGTCCTCGACGCTGGCGGTCACGCCAAGGCGCTCCGCATGGTCGGCCACCTCGCGGCAGGCGTCGACAATCATTGGAAAGGCCGCCTCGAACTGCGCGGCATTCGTCGCCCGCAGCGACCACGGCACGACATCGTGGCGCAGGAAGCGGACGTCGAGGCGGTCGCACAGCTCGACATAGCGCTTCACCCGGTCGATCTGCGCCCGTCGGTCGTCGCCGATGAAGTTTCCGGCGATGCAGAGGCCCGACAGCGGAATACCGGTCTCGGCCGATGCCTTGCGCAGGCGCTCGATGCTGGCCTCATCCTTGATCAGCTCGTAGTTCAGGTCGTCGCCACCTGGCGCGATCGACAGCGTCGCAAGCTCGATGTGCTCGCCACCATTGTCCCTGAGCCAGGTGAACAGGTCCTCGATCTGCATCGAACCATCCAACATCAGCGGGCGGAAACTGTAGGAACTCAAACCGAACTTCATGGCGACTCCTCGCGATCTGTGACGCCACCATCGGAAACGCGGTTGAGACTGTCAATATCGCGATTGACAATCACCACGATACATCCTTGTTTGTTATCAAAGAGATGAAGTGCATGGAGCATGCGGGAATGGCAATAAAGTCCGCAGACGTCGTCATTGTGGGAACCGGTCCGACTGGCTCGGCCTATGCCCGGGTCATTCGCAACGAGTGGCCCGAAGCGCGCATCGTGATGGTGGAGGCCGGGCCGCAGATCCTGCCGAAGACGGGCGCACATCTCGACAACGTCGCCGATCTCGACGAGCGCGGCGCGCTCGAGGTTCTCGCCCAGGGCGGCGACCGCAGTCCGCGCATGCCGATCAACAAGGAAGAGTGGGAAGCCCGCCGCGCCGGTGGTTTCGACGGCTCGCTGCTGCGCCGCTCGGGCCTGTTCATCGCCAATGACGGCGACCCGCAGGACGAAAACCTGTTCGCCGGCTTCTCGGCCGCCAATGTCGGCGGCATGGGCACCAAATGGTCGACCGGCACGCCGGTGCCGTCGGAAATCGAGCTCGTGCCCTTCATCCCGGCCGGCGAGATGCAGGCAGCACTTGCTACCTCCGCCAAGCTTCTCGGCACCAACACCGATCCGAACGCCGGCGATCCTGCCGCCATTGCACTGCGAGACCGTCTCGGCGCCGTCTTCAATGCGGGCCGCACGCCCGACCGCTTCGTCCAGCCGATGCCGCTCGCGGCCACGCCCGGCCCCGACGGCCTGCATTATCACGGCACCGACGTCGTACTTGGCGATCTCGTCGATGAGCCGGCCGAGCGCTTCTCCATCCTGAAGGAGACGGCCTGCCGCCGCGTCATCCATGACGGCAAGACCGTCACCGGCGTCGAGCTCGCCGGCACCAGCTCCGGCGACACCTTCGTGGTCACCGCTGGCACCGTCGTCGTCGCCTGCGATGCGCTGCATTCGCCGCAGCTTCTCTATGCATCCGGCATCCGCCCGGAAGCGCTCGGCCGCAACCTCAACGACCACTACATCGTCTCGCAGATTTCCGAGATGGACACCGATGTGCCGATGAAGGCCATGAACTGGATTCCGGCCACCAAGGAGCTCCCCTACTCGGTGACAATCGCGCCTGCCAGCCTGCACAGCATGCCGCGTTCGGGCGATATTCTGGGACAGCCGATCGGAATGGGCGTCTTCGTCTCCTCCGATATCAGCCCCGACAATCGCGTGACGTTTGACGACACCCGCACGGATTGGCTCGGCCTGCCCGCCATCTCGATCCAGTGGCGCCAGTCGGAAGGCGACAAGGCGCGCCTCGAAGACGCGAAGAGCCTCGCGGTGAAGATTTCCAACATCATCGGCCGGCCCGCTCCTGGCTTCGCCACCTTCGTGCAGCCGGTGGGCTCGTCGCTCCACTTCCAGGGCACCATTCGCATGGGTGAGGCCGACGATGGCACCAGCGTCTGCGACAAGACGTCGAAGGTCTGGGGCTTCGATAATCTCTATGTCGCCGGCAACGGCGTCATTCCCACCGCAACCGCGACCAATCCCACGCTGTTCTCCGTCGCCCTTGCCAGCATCGGCGCCCGCGCGATTGCCGAAGCGCGCCGGACGGCGGCCTGAAAAACGAGGCGAATGTCATGACAAATCCAAAGCTTAAAGTCCTTGTGGTCGGCCTCGGCCAGATGGGCAAGAGCCACGCGCTCGCTTACCACGCGCATCCCGGCTTCGAGATCGTCGGTCTCGTCAACCGCTCGACACCGACGCTGCCGGAAGAGCTCTCCGGCTATCCGGTGCGTAACGACTATGCCGCCGCGTTGGCGGAGTTTTCGCCCGATGTCGTCTCCGTCGCCACGCATACCAACACCCATGCCGACATGGCGGTCGCGGCCCTTGAAAGCGGCGCGCACGTATTCGTCGAAAAGCCGCTGGCCGCCAATGTTGCCGACGCGGAGCGGGTCGTCGCAGCAGCCAAGGCCAATGGCCGCAAGCTCGTTATCGGCTACATCCTCCGTCACCATCCCTCGTGGATGCGCATGATCGCCGAATCGCGCAGCCTCGGCGGTCCCTACGTGTTCCGCATGAACCTCAATCAGCAATCGAGCGGCGCCGCATGGGACATTCACCGCTCCATCATGCAGACGACCTCGCCGATCGTCGATTGCGGTGTGCATTATGTCGACGTCATGTGCCAGATCACCGATTCCAGGCCGGTCGAAGTTCGCGGCATGGGCGTTGGGCTGGCGCAGGGCCTGCCCAAGGGCATGTATAATTACGGCCACTTCCAGGTGCTGTTCGAGGATGGCAGCGTCGGTTGGTACGAGGCCGGCTGGGGTCCGATGATGTCGGAGACGGCCTTCTTCGTGAAAGACGTGATCTCGCCCAACGGCTCGGTCTCGATCGTCATGGACGAAGGCGCAAGCTCCGCCAGCCTGGACGCCCACACCAAGACGTCGCGCCTGCGCGTGCACCACGCGGGTACCGATGCGGCGGGGGCGTTCACCCGATCCGACGACTGGCTCGACATGCACGACGAGCCCGACCACCAGATGCTGTGCCACCGCGAGCAGGATTTCGTCTATCGCGCCATAACGGAAGATCTCGACCTCGCCCGCCATATGGACGACGCCGTCACCTCGCTGAAGATCTGCCTCGCGGCGGACGAAAGTGTGCGCACCGGCCAGGCCGTCAAGCTCTGACGCTGCTAAAACCGACGACCGGCTCACATAGTTTTGACTTGATGAACCGGCCCGAAGGCCCGATGCGGTGGTGGGGAATAAACATGCCAGCCACCGGATCGTCTCAATGGTCATCAGCCGCCGCCAAATGCTGCAACTCGCGGGCGTGAGCTCGCTCGCAGCCGCATTCAATCATGCCGTAAAGGCCGAAGCAGGCACGATGCCGGCGGCCGCCGCATTGCCTTATGGCGTGACCACCGCCGCGCATATCAAGAGCGCGGCGCTCCGCGTCCGCGATCTCGCTGGCATGAGCCGCTATTACCAAGACACGCTGCGCCTCCAGGTGCTTGCCGAAAGCGCCGACGAGGTCATGCTCGGCGTGGAGAATGAACCGCTGCTCTACCTGACCAGCATACCCGACGCCGGCTACGAGGATCCGACCTCGGCAGGCCTCTTCCACATCGCCTATCTGATGCCGACGCGCGTCGATCTCGCGCGCTGGCTGGTGCATGCCGCCGTCGCCAAAATCCCGCTGGATGGCTTCGCCGATCACAGCGTCAGCGAGGCGATCTACCTGACCGACCCTGAAGGCAATGGCATCGAGGTCTATTCCGACCGGCCGCGAGACCAGTGGCAGTGGAAGGACGGCATCGTCACCATGGGCACCAGGGAGCTCGATATCGACGCGATCGCCGCACTGACCGACATGTCGAAGGACACCTATGACGTCGCACCCGAGGGGTTGCGCATCGGCCATATCCATCTGCGCGTCGGCGACATCGACGAGGCGAACGGCTTCTACCGCGATCTGCTCTGCCTTGCCGCCACCAGCGCCGAGCGCGACAACGCAGCCTTCCTGTCGTCTGGCGGCTATCACCATCACGTGGCGGTCAACACATGGCGCAGCGCCGGCGCCGGCGGCCGCGACAGCTCAAAGACCGGCCTCAGCTGGTTCTCGCTGACGATCTCCGAACCGCTGCTTTACGAGCAGCAGATCAAGCGCTTCAACACGGCCGGCATCGGCGGCCACGTACCGGGCGGCTATATCGCGATGGATCCCTGGGGAACCGAGGTTCGGCTGATCAAGGCCTGACGCCCCCTCACTGCCGCGCGTGTGCCTGATCGCCTCAGCCGGCCATCAGGTGCTCGTAGAGAATGGTCGAGCCGAGAATGATCAGCGCGACGCCGGCGACACCCTCTGCATAACGACCGAAGCGCTCGCCGATCAGGCGGCCGACCAGCATCCCGCCCGATGCCATCAGGAAAGTGGCGGCGCCGATCGCCACCGCGATGACAAGAATGTTGACCTCCAGGAAGGCCAGCGAAACGCCGACGGCCATGGCATCGAGGCTGGTGCCGATCGCGGTTGCGATCAGCATGGCAAAGGACATGCCGGGCTTTTTCTCTTCCTCCTGCTCGCTGCTCATCGCGGCCCGGAGCATGTTGATGCCGACCGCGGCAAGCAGGCCGAACGCGATCCAGTGGTCGACTGCCGTCACGAAACGGGCCGCTGCAACACCCGCCGCCCAGCCGATCAGCGGCGTGATCGCCTCGACGATGCCGAAGACGACGCCGGTGCGTAGCGTCTCGCTGAAACGCGGGCGACCAAGCGCGGCTCCCCGGCCGACGGAGACGGCGAACGCGTCCATGGACATGCTGAAGGCCAGCACGATGATCGATAGCAATGACATAAATTAAACCCTTCGGAGATTCGTAGCTGAGCCAATTCAAGCTGTTTTGGCCCGGTTCTGGCGAGCCGATGTCCGCCACGGTCTTGCCGAGCCGATCTCGTCGGCCGAACGCGCCACGTGCTCTCGCACGAGTATGTTGACACGCTCCCGCCCTCAGGCGGTGGCTACTCCCCGATGAGCGCTGGGTAGGCGACCCGCATCTTTCTGTCAACAATCAAAGTGGAAAAGGAAACAGGAAAAATCTCTACTTAACAATGACTTGCAAGTGCATCTTCCAGTTTTTAATGCAGCTGCGAAGCATTCGCAGAATGGGGCGTTCATCTGCATCGTGGCGGCAGCCGCGACACGGTCGGCTCACTGCTCTGGCAGGCCAGCCCTGCGCAATCCATCGGCCATCTCATCCGCCCATGTCGGCACGGCGCGAAAAACCGGTCGGGTCAGATAGCGCTGGATCGTGAAATCCGGCTCTGCTGCAAGCAACTTCGTAGCCGCCCAGCGCGCCGTCTCCTCATCCCCCTGCATCGACGCCCAGGCCGTCATCATCCGGTAGGGCCAGGTCACATCGGGATGTCGGGTGACGACCTCCCGGGCGATCGACACCGCCTCGGAAAGGGAGCCGGCAAGTGCCAGCGCCAGTGCGAAGCCCATCCGCATGTTGAAGGCAAGCGGATCGGCCGGGCTGAGCGTCATCGCGCGCTCGAAGCGCTCCCTGGCGTGGTCGGGTTCTCCCCTGTAGCTCGCGACCCAGCCAATCTCGCCCACGCCCAGGAATTATTCGGATCGAGCGACAGCGCCCGCTCCAGATAGACCGCCGCGCGCGGCTGATCACCACAATGGCTGATTGCTCCGCCGACCGCGGTCAGGGCCGTCGGGTCATCGTCGATCGCGCGCGACGCGGCATCGATCGCGGCAAGCGAGAGCGCGAGTTCCCGTTCCGGGTCATGGGTCCAGATATAGCCGAGGTTCTGGGCGTGACACCATGCCAGAAACGCGTGGGCACGACCGTAGGCGGGGTCGACCGCGATCGCGTCTTGAAGAAGCGGAATGGCGCGCGCGATGCCATCCTTGTTGTGGCCCCAGAGGTAGGGACAGGCGCGCATGACGAGGTCGTAGGCACGCAGGCTGCTGGGCGGCTTACGCTTCGCCAGCTCGATTTCAGCGCTGCGGATGGCCGGATGGATCGCGCCCGCGACTTGCGCCGCAATCCGGTCCTGGAACTCGAAGAGGTCCTTGGTCATGCCTTCGTAGCGCTCCGACCAGAGCTGGGTCCGCCTTTCTGCGTCGACCAACTGGACAGAAATGCGCAACCGGTCCCCGCCTCGGCGAACCGTGCCCTCGACAACGTAGGCGACCCCGAGCTCCCTGCCGACGTCACGGACATCGATGAACTTGCCCTTATAGGTGAAGGCGGATTGGCGCGCGATGACGAAGAAGTCCCGAACGCGCGATAGTGCCGCCGTGATCTCCTCCACCACCCCGTCCACGAAATATCCGTCGCTCGGGCCGCTGAGATTGTCGAAGGGCATGACCACAAGCGACGGCTGATCCTTGTCGAGCCGGTTGGCGGACCAGACCGAAGTTACGACCTGATCGTCGCTGGCCTCTTGCGACCAGTTCACGCGAAAGACGGAAATTGGCCTCGGGATATTCTTCAAGACACGCTCGCCGAGGCTGGCAAGCGCAAACGGAACCTTGCCGTCGAGATGCTCGCGAACGGAGCCGGAAATCGAGATTCCCGACGGGCCGGCTATCTCCTGAAGGCGGGCAGCGATATTGACGCCGTCACCGAGCAGATCGTCGCCCGCGACAACCACATCGCCGAGGTTGACCCCGATGCGGAATTCCAGGCGCCGGTCGGCAGGCAAGCCTTCGAAATGGCGCAGAAGCTGGCGCTGGATCTCAACCGCGCACCTTGTGGCTTGAACCGCGCTGGGGAACTCCGCGACCAGCCCATCGCCGGCGCTGCCGAAGACGCGTCCGCCGTGCTCGTCCACCAAGTCCGCGATATGCCCCTGGCAAACATGGAGCGACTGGAGGGTGCGCTCCTCGTCAAGCGCGGCAAGCCTGCTGAAGCCGACAACATCGGTGCACAGGATGGCTGCAAGCTTTCGATCCATCGCGGCGGCCGCTCATGCAAGGACAAGATTGTTGCATGGATATGCGCGCATTCCCTGCCGCGATCCTACATCCGCTCGCGCCCGAAATCCATCGCGGCGCCTTGGTGGCCGGCGGCGCCTCCCTTAGGCGCCTTGTTCCGCTCAGTAATCCGCCAGCAGATACTCCGCATCCGGGCTACCGAAGCGTGGCGCGACGCCGAGCAGTGGCCCGGCGCGGCCGATGATGGATTTGATCATCGGCGCGGCCGTCGACGCCGCCGTTCGGCCACCATGCTCACCCGTCTCCGGCGCGTCGATGATGGTCAGCACGATGTATTTGGGCCGGTCCATCGGAAATGCGGCGACGAAGGCGTTGAAGTTCTTGTCGCTCGCGTATCGGCCATCGACGACCTTGTCGGCCGTGCCGGTCTTGCCGCCGATGTTGAAGCCTTCGACCTGGGCGCTGCGGCCGGAGCCCTTGATGCCGTTCCAGGTGTAGAGGTAGCGCATGTCCTGGCTGGTCTTGTCGCTCAGAACGAGCTTGGCGATATCCCCCGCCTGCTGGGAACTGCGCGGCAGGAAGGTCGGAGGCAAAAGCTTGCCGCCGTTGATCAGCGAGGCGGCCGCGACCGCCGTCTGAAGCGGCGTCGTCGCGACACCGTGGCCGAAGGAGATCGTCACCGAGTTGATCTTCTTCCAGGTTCGCGGCTGCGTCGGCGTCGCAACGCCTGGCATCTCCGTCTCCATCTTGGAGAGCAGCCCCAGCTTGGTCAGGAACTCCCGGTGCCGGTCGATGCCGACCATGTCGGCGACGGCGGCGGTGCCGATATTCGAGGAATACTGGAAGACCTCGGGGATCGAGAGAACGCGGTTCTTGCCCTTGAAGTCCTTGATGATGAAGCCGCCCATGCGGATCGGCCGGGTGGCGTCGACCATCGAGTTCAGGTTGATCTTGCCCTCGTCGAGACCCATCGCCAGCGTGAAGCTCTTGAAGGTCGAGCCCATCTCGAATGTCGCGTTGCTGATGCGGTTGAACCAGCCCTTCTCGTATTCCTTGTCGACCTTGCCGTTGGCAAGCGTTCGCGATGGCTGGTTGGGATCGAAGTCGGGCACCGATGCCATCGCCAGAACCTCGCCCGTCTCCACGTCGAGAATGACGGCGCCGGCGGCTTCCGCACGGTATTTGACCATGGCTTCGGCGGCGACCTGGCGCACGATGTTCTGCACGCGCAGATCGATTGAGAGCTTCACCGGTTCCAGCGGCATGTCGCTCGTCAGCCCGGCGGCGCGAAGGTCGAGCAGCCCCTGCTGGTCGAGATATCGCTCCATTCCGGCCACACCACGATTGTCGATATCGACATAGCCAAGCACGTGCGCCGCCGTGTTCCCGCCCGGATAGAACCGCTTCTTCTCCGGCCGGAAGCCGACACCCGGGATGCCCAACTCGAGGATCTGGCTCTGCTGGCGTGGCGTGATCTGCCGGCGCAGCCATGCGAAGCGTGACGATTTCACGGAGAGCTTGGCGTAGGTCCCCCTCCGATCGAGATCGGGGAAGATCGTGGCGAGCTTTTCCACGGCATCATCGACATCGACGATCTTGTTGGGCTCGGCGAACATCGAGACGGTACGAACGTCAGTTGCCAGCAATTGCCCGTGCCGGTCGAGAATGTCGGGCCGCGAGGCCAGAAGCTTGTCCGATGGCAGGATGCCGGATGTCGCCTCGGGATCGCGAGCCCCGTATTCGACGAGCCGAGCGGCACTGGCCGTAAAGCCCATGACGAGCGCCAGCGCGACCAGAAGCACACGCGTCTTGCCCTGCCTGTAGAGATCGACCTTCTTTCGGCGTCCCTTGTTGAGCGCCGAGACATTGAGATGGCCGCGGCGTTTCGCGAGGATGATTTTCGATACGAGGGTCATCGTGCGCGCGCTCCCGGTATCCGGAGATATCGCGGCGAGGCAGGCAGGCTCTTGGGTGCGTTGACGAGTAACAACATCGGGGCTCTCTCTCGAGCAGCCCTGATATCATCAGGAGATCGTCAGGCTGCTCTGGCTAGTGAATCGGGACGGGAAAGAGCGCCGCCGCCGATCGGCGGCCGATACATGGGATCGAGCGTCCGGCCTTCGAGATGGATCGGGAGATTGGGATGGTAGCTTATGTCGGCGAGTTCCCAAGCACTGGGCCAGGCATCGACAGGCGGCCGTCGCGTCCAGTGCTCGGCGTCATGGATATGGCTGACGTCGCGGCTGTCGTCACCGGAGAGCGCATCGCCTTCGGTGACAAACTCGGTCTGACAGGGGGCCGCGAAGGAAGCGCTCGGCAGGCAAAGCTGCGCACTGCCGATCGTGGTCAGCATGATCATCACAACAATGAGGATGCGCCGAATCATCTTCCACCGAGTAAGGCTTCGTTAACGCTAACCAGCCTAGCGCCAGAACCTTACCTAATTCTCAATATTTCAGACGACGCATACTCCGCTGTCCGCGCCTCCCCTTCACCGGCTTTCGTCCGTGCAAAACGGCCATTGGTCCTTCTTCTGCTCAGGCGGAAACATCGATATGCTAGCGTAATGAATGTCGTTTCGGTCACCCAACCCCGCAAGATATCGCGCCAAAGGCTTACTTTGGCGTGGCAATTCGGCATCGCCGGTGGCCTGGTGCTCGTGCTCGGCATGGCGCTCATCGAATTGTGGGTGACAAGCCGCATCGAGGGCGCAGCGGTGCGCAATGCCGCCAACGCCACCGCGCTCTATGTCGATAGCATCATCGCCCCGCTCACACAGGAGCTCGCCTCGGCCACCTCGCTTGGCGAAGGCGCCAAGCTGGCGCTGACCGAAACATTGCAGCAGGGCGTGCTGCGCGACAGGCTCTATTCGTTCAAGATCTGGCGACCCGATGGGACGGTGCTTTTCAGCAGCGAGCCCAGCCTCGTCGGCAAACACTTCTCGATGACCGAGGGGCTTGCCACGGCGCTTTCCGGTTCGGTTCATGCCGAATTCGACGACCTCAAGGGCGAGGAGAACCAGATCGAGCAGAAAAGCGGCCAGCCGCTTCTGGAGATCTACAGCCCGATCCGCGAACCCTGGTCGGGCGACATCATCGGTGTCGCGGAGTTCTACGAGATCGCCAGCGACCTGCGCGCGGAGCTCGCGGTGGCCAGGCTGCAGAGCTGGCTGGTCGTCGGCACGGTGACGGCCGGCATGCTCGCACTGCTTTTCATCATCGTCGCGAGAGGCAGCCATCTGATCGACGTCCAGCGCCGCTCGCTCGACGCGCAGGTGATCGAGCTGTCGCGGATGCTCGACCTCAACCGGGCGCTGCGAAAGCGCGCCGACAGGGCAAACCAGCGCACGGCGACGCTCAACGAGCGCTATCTGCGCCGCATCTCAGCCGAGCTGCATGACGGCCCGGCGCAGCTGCTCGGCTTTGCCGCGCTGAGGCTGGAGGCGATTGCCAAGGGCAAGGCAAAGGGCGACGACGAATCGCTCGTCAGCAGCTCGATCACCGAAGCCATCCAGGAGATCCGCGACATCTGCCGCGGCCTGACGCTGCCCGAACTCGAAACGCTCTCGGGCGACGATGTCGTTCGCCGCGCCATCCAGGCGCACGAGACGCGTTCGCGTACCAGGATCATCTCGAATGTGGGGCCGCTCGATATACCCGCGCAGGCCGCCAAGATCTGCGCCTACCGCTTTATCCAGGAAGCCCTGAGCAACGCCACCAGGCATGCCGGCGCGTCGAAAATTTCCGTCACGGCGGCTGAGGACGACCAGCATATCAGGATCGCGGTCGAAGATAACGGAACCGGCTTCGTCCGCTCGGGCGACGAAGACGGCCTTGGCCTTGCCGGCCTGGAGGAACGGCTCGCCGGGCTTGGTGGACGTCTCGACATTGCGTCCGACGCGAAGACCGGCACCCGTATATGCATGACACTACCGAGGAGGACGGCGGAATGACGTCAGACATGCTCAGGGTCGCGATCGTCGACGACCACCCGATCTTCCGCAACGGCCTCGCCCGCAGTCTCTCCGATGAGCCGGGTTTCGAGGTGGTTGGCGAAGGCGCCAGCGCCGCCGACGCCATCGCGCTTTTCAGCCAGCACCGTCCGGATGCGCTGCTGCTCGATCTCTCCATGCCCGGCGGCGGTCACCACGCGCTGAGCATGATCATGAAGGCGGATGCCGCCGCGACCGTCATCGTGCTCACGGCCTCGGAAGAAGACAGCGATCTGTTCGACGCGCTGAAGGAAGGGGCGAAAGGCTACATTCTGAAAGGCGTGAACGCATCCACGCTGGTATCGGCGGTGCGCAATGTGGTGGCCGGCGAGAGCTATGTGTCGCCAAGCCTCGCCGCGCGTATCCTGACGGAGATGAAGGGCGAGGCCACCCAACCGCAGCCGGCCGCAGAACGCACCCCGCAAGAAGATGCCCTGGCCTCGCTGACGCCACGCGAGGAGCAGATCCTCGGCCTGGTCGCAGATGGCAACAGCAACAAGGAAGTTGCCCGCCAGCTCAACCTTCAGGAAAAGACGATCAAGCACAACATGACGCGCATCCTGCAGAAGCTGAAGGCGCGCAATCGCACGGAAGCCGCGATGTTCCTGCGCGACGCGCGATCGCGGTCCTGATCAGTCAGGATTTCGATTAGCGGAAACGGTCGATATCGGCTTTCTTGGCGTCGCGACGGATCACCAGGCGCCCCTCGGGATCGAACAGCTCGTAGCGGCCGTTCCGGATGCGCTCGCGCCAGCCACCATCATACGCCCGGTCCTCGCGTTGAGGTATCGAGCCGGTGCGATCATCCCTGCCGCCATGCCGGCCACTTCCCGAGCGGCTGCCGTCATCGTCGTCCTGCGAGTGCGACCCGGACGAACCTGATGTGCCGGAACCGGAGGATCCGGAATGGTCGGAGCCAGACGAGCCCGAGCCCGAGCCGGACCCCGATCCCGATCCGCTACCCCCCGAGCTGCCACTACCACTTCCGCCCGAGCTCCCGCTTCCGCTCGACCCGCCGCCGCCGCTTCCCTTGTCCGCCCATGCGCAGACCGGACCCGCCACGACTGACATCGCGCAGAGAATGACGGTACAGGCGATTTTCGGCCACGTGCTCACGATCGATCTCCTTGAGAACGGTCCCGGCCCTCAGTGGGCCAGGACATGATTGACATCGCGACTAGCGGCGCCCGCCATGATCGTCGCCGCCACGGCCACCGTCGTGGTCGTCGCTACCGCCACCGCCATGGTGGTCTCCACCGTGGTCGTCGCCCCCATGATGCTCGTGGCTTGCGGAATCATCGGAGCCGCGCCCACGCGACGAGGAAGATGCCGACGACGCGGACGAACTGTGGCGGACATGGCCAGGAGCGTCATCGAGCCCGCGGCCGTGGCGCTTGTGCTTGACGAGATCGTCGGCGCCCTGGCGCACGAGTGTTGGCAGCGGCGGCTTGGTCGCTGTCATGCCGGCATTTGGAGATAGTGGCCCGGCCCCGGCCGTGCCAAGCGCAAGCAGCAGCGATCCGGTGGTAACGCAAGTGTGAACGATGATATTCTTCATGCGTGTGCTCCTTGGTTTTCCGACCGAAACGGTTGCCATCGGTTGATTGCGACCGGCCGGATGCTGCAATTCTCGACGATTGCGCGCCCATTCCTAGCGGCCCCGGCCCTCTACGCCGCCACTAGGGACTTTAGTCCCCATGGTCACGTACCAAGGCTCACGATAAGTGGAGTGCGTTGGAATAGTTTTAGCCGGCAACGCTGGCCGAGACATTCAGACGCGTGAAAAGACCAATTCATAGCGACCGAAAACTTGAGCCCATGTGCGCTTGGTTTCGCTCCAATCGGGAGTTTGACATGAAGAAATCCATGAGCCTGAAGCTGGCTTCCGCCGCAGCACTTCTTGCCGCGACAGCCTTCGTAAACGGCGCGTTCGCGCAGGATGCCGAAGGCGTCGTCGTGTACAACGCCCAGCACGAGGGTCTCGGCACCGAGTGGGCCGAAGGCTTTACCAAGGAAACCGGCATCAAGGTCACCGTCCGCAAGGGCAGCGATATGCAGTTCGCCAACCAGATCGTCCAGGAAGGCGACGCCTCGCCGGCCGACGTGTTCCTGACCGAAAACTCCCCGGCCATGGCGCTTGTCGCTTCCGCCGGCCTCTTCGCACCGGTCGACAAGGAAACGCTGGCTCAGGTTCCGGCCCAGTTCCACCCGGCCGACGGCACCTGGACGGGCATCGCCGCCCGCTCGACCGTTTTCGCGTACGACAAGACCAAGCTTACCGAAGACAAGCTGCCGAAGTCGATGCTCGATCTCGCCGATCCGGCCTGGAAGGGTCGTTGGGGCGCTTCGCCCGGTGGCGCCGACTTCCAGGCGATCGTTGGCGCGCTGCTGCAGCTGAAGGGCGAGGAAGCGACCGCTTCCTGGCTGAAGGCCATGAAGGAAAACGCAACGCCATATAAGGGTAACAGCGTTGCCATGAAGGCCGTCAATGCCGGCGAAGTCGAAGGCGCCGTGATCTACCACTACTACTGGTTCGGCGATCAGGCCAAGACCGGCGAAAACAGCAAGAACGTCAGCCTCCACTACTTCAAGAACGAAGATCCGGGCGCCTTCCTCAGCGTTTCCGGCGGTGGCGTGCTGAAGTCCAGCAAGCATCCGAAGGAAGCCCAGGCGCTGCTGAAGTGGATCACTTCCAAGGCTGGCCAGGACGTTCTGAAGAACGGCACGTCCTTCGAATACGCGGTTGCCGGCGATTCCAACGCCAAGCTGGTTCCGATCGCCGACCTGAAGGCACCCAAGGTCGAAGCTTCCAAGCTCGACAACAAGAAGGTCGTCGAACTGATGACCGCAGCCGGCCTGCTCTAAGGTTTTGAGCCTCCCAAGGCTTTAGAGCCGCGCGTCGAAAGGCGCGCGGCTTTTTCATTTCTGCGGGCAACGTATGTTCGTCAATCAACAGCTTACACGAATCTGCTGCTTCAATTTTCCCCATTCGAAAAACCTCGGCCTAGAATAACGCCGTCCCGTCATCGGATACCCCGGCAGGCGTGCCGGCGAGGCGGGATCGGCGCGGAGCGTGAGGGTAAGACGCGAAACCTCATGACCCGGGTCCGCGGAAAATGGTCTCCCTCCAGTGACGGTGGGTTCCGTCGCAAGACGGGCCTGAGTTGAGCCCGGACGTGCCTGTGTGGCACACATGGTCTCCAGGGGAAGCGCAAGCTTCTCCCCCGGCGAAGTTGGGCGAGAAGGCAGAGAGACCGAAGTTGCGTTCATAAACCGCTGAATGGGGTGCTGGGAAGCGCCACATTCTACTTACTCAATCGAGGTGATTTCCAGCGCCCCGTCCCAGTGAAGTTTGCATGGTGAAAACACGAGCTTTCGGTCGGCGTGAGGATTTGGTGTGTGGTGGATAAGATGTGGTTATCGAGGGGTTTTGCCGTGCGGCCCCCTCATCCCAGGTGCAACTTTGTTGCACCTGAAACCTTCGGGCCACCTTCTCCCCGCTGGGCGAAGGGAAGAGGGAGGAGCGAGCGGCCGGCCCAGAGTCTCTTCTCCCCCGCGGGGAGAAGGTGACGGCAGCCGGATGAGGGGGCCGCACGGCACAACCTCTCAGTCGCCCGTCAGACCGAACGCCCAGCGCTCAAGACGCCGGCGTAAACCGCGCCACCAACGCATGCTTGTCACCGGGATAGGTAAACCGCACATGCGTGACCGGCCCGACATTGCTCCAGGTTCGGCGCTCGACCACGAGGCAGGCCGTGTTGCGCGCAATATTGAGCAATACCGCAGCCTCACTTCCGGCTGCGACCGCGTGGATACGGTGTTCGGCGCTCGACCAGGGAATCTGATTAATCAGCCAACTGCCCGGCGGAACCGTCGAGAAATCGGCCTCCTCGGCCTCGGGCACCGTGGCGAGGCTGATCAGCCGCTCCTCGAGACAGAAGGGACGACCGCCGGCCAAATGGATGCAGACCACCTCGACGACCGAGGAACCCGGCTGCAATTCGAGACGCCGGTTATCGTCGGCATCCGCCTTGCGCCTGGCGCGTCTGGCAACCGAAAACGAATAGGCGAGGTTCAGCGATTTCACCTCGGCGGCGATGTCATGAATTTCGAGAACCGCCGATTGCGCCTGCGGTTGAGTGACGAAGCTGCCGGACTTCTTGCGGCGCTCGATCAGGCCCGCCTTGGCAAGCTGGGTCAGCGCCTTGTTGACCGTCATCCGCGAGCAATCATATTCCTTGGTGAGCTCGAGCTCGAACGGAATGCGATGACCCGGTGGCCACTCGCCCGAGACGATGCGGCCTTCGATGTCGTTCACGATCCGCTGATGCAAGGTGATATCCCTGCCCTGATCCATCGTCACGCTCCGCTTTTCTTCTCGGTCTATCGGCAATGCCTGAGTCTGGAAAGACTGTCGGGAAAGGCCGTCAGGCCGCCAGCAATTCGCTCATGGCCTTGAGGAAGCGCCGGCTGATCGCCTCGCGACCGATATGCCGGCCACCCTCGACCCTCTTCTCGCCCAACGCCCAGACGCTATCGACCGCGACGCCGCCGGCAAACATCCAGTGGTCGAGCAGCTGATCGCCGGCGAGAAAGGGGACGGCTGATGTATCGAGCGCGACGATATCGGCGTGATACCCAACGATCAGCCCGCCCGGCGCCTTCAGCGCCACGCCGCCGCCGGTGATCGCATGGTCGAAGAGGCTGCGCGCCGTCGAGCCGCCGGACGCGGCGATGACGTTGCGAGCCCTCAGCGCCAGACGCTGCGAATATTCGAGCTGTCTGAGCTCGCCGGGCAGCGAGATCAGCACGTTGGAATCGGAGCCGACGCCGTAGCGCCCGCCCTCTTCCAGAAACAGCGGCGCCGGGAAGGTGCCGTCGCCGAGATTGGCTTCCGTGATCGGGCAGAGACCGGCAATCGCGCCACGCCGCGCTATTTCGCGTGTCTCCTCGTCTGTCATGTGGGTGGCGTGGATCAGGCACCAGCGGCCATCAACATCTGCATTGTCGAGCAGCCACTCGACCGGCCGGGCGCCGGACCAGGCTGTGCAATCCTCGACCTCCTTCACCTGCTCGGCGACGTGGATATGCACAGGCCCATCGCCCGCCATCGGCACCACCTTGATGAGCTCTTCCGGCGTCGCCGCCCGCAGGCTGTGTGGCGCCAGCCCGAGCTCGGCGCCGGCAAGCCGCGACGTCACCGTGCGGCAGCCGTCCATCAGCGCCGCGAAGCTGTCGAGCGAATTGATGAACCGGCGCTGGCCCTCGATCGGCTCGGCGCCGCCGAAGCCGGAATGGGCGTAGAACACAGGCAGCAGGGTCAGCCCGATGCCGGCTGTGGCACTCGCCGCGCCAATCCGCTCGGCCAGTTCCGCGATGTTGGCGTAAGGCCGGCCATCCCTGTCATGATGCAGATAATGAAACTCGCCGACGCGGGAGAAACCGGCCTCCAGCATTTCCATGTAGAGCTGCGCGGCCACGGCCTCGACATGCTCTGGTGTCATCGACAAGGCGAACTTGTACATGACGGTGCGCCAGCTCCAGAAGCTGTCGTTGGCGGGGCCCCTCACCTCCGCAAGGCCCGCCATGGCGCGCTGGAAAGCATGGCTGTGAAGGTTCCCCATGGCCGGGACGAGCGTATGATGGCGTTCGTCGGCAGGTTCGGCCTGAACCGATGCCTCGATGCGCGATATGCGTCCGCCCGCAAGCGTCAGCCGTACATCCTCCCGCCAGCCCTCCGGCAGAAGTGCCGCTCGTGCGTGGAGTGTCGTCGCAACGGTTTGTGCCATGATCGATTTCTCTCCTTCTGGCGCAAGCGTCTCTTTCTTTTCCAGAGATACGCCCAAATTTTCCCTTGTCACCTGTTTATTATGTATATACATGTTGAGACATAAGGAAAGGCGCAAAGCTGATGAACGGGAACAATTTTTCAGACGAGCAAGCCCCGGGGGAGGTCCGCCCGCACCTATGGCGCAACGCCCGCCTGGCAACGCTCGACCCGAGCAAGACCGGCCTCGGCGTCATCGAAAAAGGTGCCGTTGTCGTCGAATCCGGCCGCATGACCTATGTCGGCCCGGAAAGCGAATTGCCGGTTCTGGCGATCGAGCGCGCCGAGATCTCCGATCTCGAAGGCCGCTGGGTGACACCCGGTCTCGTCGATTGCCACACCCACATCGTTTATGGCGGCAACCGTGCCCGCGAGTTCGAGATGCGCCTTGAGGGCGCCACCTATGAGGAAGTCGCCCGCGCCGGCGGCGGCATCGTCTCTTCGGTCAAGGCCACCAACGCGCTCTCGGTCGACGGCCTCGTCGCCGCCTCGCTCCCGCGTCTCGACACGCTGCTCTCCGAGGGGATGACGACGATCGAGATCAAGTCCGGTTACGGCCTCAACATCGAGGCCGAGCTGAAGATGCTGCGCGCCGCCCGTGCGCTGGGCACTATTCGCCCAGTCCGCGTCGTCACCTCCTATCTCGGCGCCCATGCCACGCCGGTCGAATACAAAGGCCGCAACGGCGACTACATCACCGATGTCGTGCTGCCGGGCCTTGAGCAGGCGCATGTCGAAGGCCTGGTCGATGCCGTCGACGGCTTCTGCGAGGGCATCGCCTTCTCTGTCGAAGAGATGCGCCGCGTCTTCGATCGCGCCCAGCAACTGGGCCTCCCGGTCAAGCTCCACGCCGAGCAGCTCTCGAACCTCGGCGGTGCCCGCTTCGCCGCCTCCTATCTGGCGCTTTCGGCCGATCATCTCGAATACCTCACCGCCGATGACGCAGTCGTCATGGCCGCGGCCGGAACCGTCGCCGTGCTCCTGCCCGGCGCCTTCTACGCCATCAACGAAAAGCAGAAGCCGCCGGTCAAGGCGCTGCGCCAGGCCGGCGCCCACATCGCCATCGCCACCGATTGCAATCCCGGTACCTCACCGCTGACGTCGCTGCTCCTGACCATGAACATGTCGGCCACCCTGTTCGGCCTCACCGTCGAGGAATGTATCGCCGGCGCTACCCGTGAAGGAGCTCGCGCCCTTGGGCTCATCGACGAAACCGGCACGCTCGAAGCCGGCAAGTCGGCCGATTTCGCGATCTGGGATGTCGAGAGCCTCGCCGAGCTCGTCTACCGCATCGGCTTCAACCCGCTTCACGCACACGTCTTCAAGGGCGAAAGGATCGACCGTTGACCATCACTCTCCATCCCGGCTCCGTATCGCTCAAGCATCTGGAAACGATCTACTGGACCGGCGAACCCGCCGTGCTCGACCGCTCCTTCGACGCCGGCATCAACAAGGCCGCCGCCCGCATCGCCGAGATTGCCGCCGGCAACGCGCCTGTTTACGGCATCAACACCGGCTTCGGAAAGCTCGCCTCGATCAAGATCGACAGCGCCGATGTGGCCACGCTCCAGCGCAATCTCATCCTGTCGCATTGCTGCGGCGTCGGCGCGCCGTTGCCTGAAAACATCGTCCGCCTGATCATGGCCCTAAAACTTGTCTCGCTCGGCCGCGGCGCATCCGGCGTGCGTCTGGAACTGGTGCGGCTGATCGAGGGCATGCTGGAAAAGGGCGTCATCCCCGTCATTCCGGAAAAGGGCTCCGTCGGCGCCTCCGGCGACCTCGCGCCGCTGGCGCATATGGCGGCCGTGATGATGGGCGAGGCAGAAGCCTTCTATAGGGGCGAGCGCCTCTCCGGCGCCGCAGCGCTCGACAAGGCTGGCCTGACACCCGTCGTGCTGGCCGCCAAGGAGGGCCTGGCGCTGATCAACGGCACGCAGACCTCGACCGCTCTGGCGCTCGCCGGCCTCTTCCGCGCCCACCGCGCCGCCCAGGCAGCGCTGATCACCGGCGCCATGTCGACCGATGCCGCCATGGGCTCGTCCGCCCCGTTCCACCCCGACATCCACACGCTACGCGGTCACAAGGGCCAGATCGACACCGCCGCCGCACTGCGGGCGCTACTCGACAATTCCGTCATCCGCCAGAGCCATATCGAGGGCGACGAGCGCGTCCAGGATCCCTACTGCATCCGCTGCCAGCCGCAGGTGGATGGCGCCTGCCTCGACCTGCTGCGTTCGGTCGCCAAAACGCTGGAGATCGAGGCCAATGCGGTCACCGACAACCCGCTGGTGCTGTCTGACAATTCCGTCGTCTCCGGCGGCAATTTCCACGCCGAACCGGTCGCTTTCGCCGCCGACCAGATCGCCATCGCGGTCTGCGAGATCGGCGCCATCTCCCAGCGGCGCATCGCGTTGCTCGTCGATCCCGCCCTCTCCTACGGCCTGCCCGCCTTCCTCGCCAAGAAGCCCGGCCTCAACTCCGGCCTGATGATCGCGGAAGTCACCTCCGCGGCGCTGATGTCGGAGAACAAGCAGATGTCGCATCCGGCCTCGGTCGACTCGACGCCGACCTCGGCCAACCAGGAAGACCACGTCTCCATGGCCTGCCACGGCGCCCGTCGCCTGCTTGCCATGACCGACAACCTGTTCTCGATCATCGGCATCGAGGCGCTGACGGCGGCCCAGGGCGTCGAATTCCGCTCGCCGCTCGCGACAAGCCCTGAGCTTTCGAGCGCCATCGCCGCGATCCGCACGGTCGTGCCGACGCTGGAGGTTGACCGCTACATGGCTGACGATCTGCAGGCGGCGAGCGATCTGGTGGCCTCGGGTGCGCTCAACGCGGCGGTGTCCTCGGGCATTCTGCCGGGGTTGGAGGGGTGATGGTGATGAATATTGAGTTCTGGAGTTCAGTCCCCTCCCCAACCCTTCCCCACAAGGGGGAGGGGCTAATTCGTGGCGCTGGTTATGCCCACTCGTTCAACTCAGCGCCTGAGGTTCATGCCGCGACGGTGAGGCAGGTCTCGACCGTAAGCCCCTCCCCCTTGTGGGGAGGGGTTGGGGAGGGGTCTTCGCGATGACCACCCACGAAACCCGCCAGGGCACATCCCCCATCATCCTCGGCTTCCCGCACACCGGCACCGACGTGCCGCCAGCCATCTGGGACCGCCTGAACGACAACGGCAAGCTCCTCGCCGACACCGACTGGCACATCCACAATCTCTATGACGGCCTCCTTGATGGCGTGACCACCGTACGCGCCACCTTCCACCGCTACGTCATCGACGCCAACCGCGACCCATCCGGAACCAGCCTTTACCCCGGCCAGAACACCACCGGCCTCGTGCCTGACACGGATTTCGACGGCCTGTCGATCTGGAAGGAAGGCGCCGCACCCAACGAGGTCGATATCACTGAACGCCTGCGCGATTTCCACGCGCCGTATCACGCGGCGCTTGCCGCCGAGATCGAGCGGGTGAAGGCGATCCACGGCGTCGCCATCCTCTACGATTGCCACTCGATCCGCTCGCACATCCCGTTTCTCTTCGAAGGCAAGCTGCCGGACTTCAATATCGGCACCGATATGGGCAAGACCTGTGCCGTGGAGTTCGAGCGCGTCACGGCCGAGATCGCCGGTTATGCGGCCGGCTACACCAGCATCGTCAACGGACGGTTTAAGGGTGGCTGGACCACCCGGCACTATGGTCAGCCCGCGAATTGCGTCCACGCCATTCAGATGGAACTGGCGCAATCGGCCTATCTTGAAACTGAACAAGTGCCCTTCGCCTATGACGAAGAGAAGGCGACGGCCTTGAGAACGCATCTGAAGACTATTCTCGCCCGCATCGAAACGGCGGCCCACGAACTCAAAGCAATGGGGAACTGATCATGAACAATCCACGCCACAACATCCGCGAAGTCAGAAGCCCTGTTGGCCCCGAGCTCAACGCCAAGAGCTGGATGACCGAAGCGCCGCTGCGCATGCTGATGAACAATCTCGACCCCGACGTCGCCGAAAACCCGCACGAGCTGGTGGTCTACGGCGGCATCGGTCGCGCCGCCCGCACGTGGGCGGATTTCGACCAGATCGTCGCGACGCTGAAGACGCTGACGGAAGAAGAGACACTGCTGGTGCAATCCGGCAAGCCGGTCGGCGTCTTCCGCACCCACAAGGATGCGCCGCGCGTCCTGATCGCCAATTCCAACCTCGTGCCGCACTGGGCGACCTGGGACCATTTCAACGAGCTGGATAAGAAGGGTCTGGCCATGTACGGCCAGATGACCGCCGGCTCGTGGATTTACATCGGCACGCAGGGCATCGTGCAGGGCACCTACGAGACCTTCGTCGAAGCCGGCCGCCAGCATTATTACGGCGACCTCAAGGGGAAATGGATCCTGACGGGTGGCCTCGGCGGCATGGGCGGCGCGCAGCCGCTGGCGGCCGTCATGGCCGGCGCCTGCTGCCTTGCGGTCGAAAGCGACGAGACCCGCATCGATTTCCGCCTGCGCACCCGCTATGTCGACGCCAAGGCCAAATCGCTCGATGAAGCGCTTGCCATGATCGCCGAATGGACGGCGAAGGGTGAAGCCAAGTCGGTCGGCCTGCTCGGCAACGCCGCCGAAATCTTCCCCGAGCTCGTGGCTCGTATGAAGGCCGGCGGCCCGCGTCCCGATATCGTCACCGACCAGACCTCGGCTCACGATCCGCTTAACGGGTATCTCCCGATCGGCTGGACCGTTGCCGAGCACAAGGCCAAGCGCGAGAGCGATCCGAAGGCTGTCGAAGCAGCCGCTCGCGCCTCGATGAAGAAGCACGTCGAAGCCATGGTCGCCTTCTGGGAAGCCGGCGTGCCGACACTCGACTACGGCAACAACATCCGCCAGGTCGCCAAGGATGAGGGCCTGGAAAATGCCTTCGCCTTCCCGGGCTTCGTGCCGGCCTATATTCGCCCGCTGTTTTGCCGCGGCATCGGCCCGTTCCGCTGGGCAGCTCTCTCGGGCGACCCCGAGGATATCTACAAGACCGACGCCAAGGTGAAGGAGTTGTTGCCCGACAACAAGCACCTGCACAACTGGCTCGACATGGCGCGTGAGCGCATCTCCTTCCAGGGCCTGCCGGCGCGTATCTGCTGGGTCGGCCTTGGCGATCGTCATCGCTTGGCGCTTGCTTTCAACGAGATGGTCAAGAACGGTGAACTCTCGGCCCCCGTCGTCATTGGCCGCGACCACCTCGACTCGGGCTCGGTCGCCTCGCCGAACCGCGAGACGGAAGCGATGAAGGACGGTTCGGACGCCGTGTCCGACTGGCCGCTCCTCAACGCGCTCCTCAACACCGCGTCCGGCGCCACCTGGGTGTCGCTGCACCACGGCGGCGGCGTCGGCATGGGCTTCAGCCAGCATTCGGGCGTCGTCATCTGCGCCGACGGCTCCGACGATGCGGCCAAGCGCCTGGAACGCGTGCTCTGGAACGACCCGGCCACCGGCGTCATGCGCCACGCCGACGCGGGCTACGACATCGCGCTGGATTGCGCCAAGGAGAAGGGTCTGCGGCTGCCGGGAATTCTCGGGAACTGATAGAGCGAGACACCGGGCCTCAGAACGGTATGAGGCCCGGATATTGAAGGATGGTAGAGAGGCGACGATCAGCGCCGTCTCGAACGTCCCCGCTCATTCCTTGTCTGTTACGATCGGCTTGATTGGGTCTTCAGGAGGAAAGAGGTCACCGCCATGGAACATCTCTTCGATTTCCTCGGCCATCATCGTGTCGAAGTCATCCGGCGTGGTGAACATGCCTTCCATGAAACCAATGCGGCGCTTCTTCGGCGCCGTTTCCGGTTGATCGATCGGGGCGTCCTTTGCCATGTTGACGATGTCCATCACTCGCCTCCAATCCCGTGAGTGTCCTCCACTCCCCGCCCATTGCAACCTCCGGAGATCCCATGCCCCGCGCCACAATCCTGACCGCCAGCAGCTATCGCCGCATGCCGTGGAAGAACGGTGGCGGGGAGACGGTGGAGATTGCGGTTTCGCCGGAGGGGGCCGCACTGTCGGAGTTCGACTGGCGGATCAGCATGGCAACGGTCGCGACCGGTGGGCCGTTCTCGATCTTCCCCGGCATCGACCGGACCTTGTCGATCCTTGACGGCGAAGGAATGTCGCTTGCGATCGATGGCCGCGCGCCATTGCTGTTGACGCAGGAGAGCGCCCCCCTCGCCTTCCCCGCCGACGTCGCGGTGTCCGCGACGCTCAAATCCGGGCCGATCACCGATCTCAACGTCATGACCCGTCGCGGCGGGCTGTGGCACCGGGTCGAGCGCGTCGTGGTCGATGGCGAGGTGACATTCGGCGGCGCGGCCGGAACGCTGCTGGTGTTCTGCCATCGCGGCACGCTTGATCTCACCTGGACGGACGGCCAGGCATCGCTTGGCGAAGGCGACACGTTGCTGCTGCAGGACGCGGCCGGCATGTCGCTCGAGATGGATGGCAAGGCGCTCTGCTACCTGATCACCATGGATCCCGTCTGACGCGGCAACGACCGACAAGCCGCAATCGTCCGCCCGTCAAATCAGACGCAAAACAATATTGTCGCCATACTCTATAAAATAGATAGTTTTGTCTGTGTGCCGACCATGGCCCGCCGTAGTGTTTTCCCGTCGAAACAAGTTGAGCCGACGCACAAGCGCGGCATTCGGGGGCGAAACATGAATATCAAGGGCATTATAGCGGGACTTACACTTGGCGTGGCCGCCGTGGCCGCGCCACTGCTGGCGCAGGCAGCCCACAAGAAGGTCGTCGTTGCCTACCAGACGGATGCGCTGCCGTCGTCGGTCGCCATCGCCAATGGTGAGTTCGCCAAGGCGACGGGCTACGACATCGATTTCCGCAAGTTCAATTCCGGCGCCGAAATCTTCGCGGCGATCGCCTCGGGCGACGTGCAGGTCGGCTATGTCGGCTCCAGCCCGTTCGCGGCGGCGACCTCGCGCGGCCTCGCCGTCAAGGCGTTCTACCTCTCCTCGATCTCGGGCATCGACGAGGCGCTTGTCGTCCGCGACGGTTCGGGCATCAACTCGCTCAACGACCTCAAGGGCAAGAAGCTCGCGGCAGCGCCCGTCTCCACCGACCACTACCAGCTGCTGGCGCTGATCAAGTCGCTCGGGCTCAGCGAGAAGGACGTGCAGGTCTTCGCCATTCCGCAGCCCGAGATCGTCGCCAGCTACAACCGCGGCGATATCGACGGCGGCTTCGTCTGGGATCCGGCGCTGACGGAACTGAAGAAGAAGGGCAAGGTGTTGGTCACCTCCAAGGATGTCGCCGACAAGGGAGCGCCGACCTTCTCAGCCTGGGTCGCGGCCTCGAAATTCGCTGATGAAAACCCCGCATTCCTGAAGGGCTTCGCTGGTGTCATCAACACCTATTACGCCTCCTTCGCCAAGCACAAGAAGGCTTGGGAAGCCGATAGCGAAAACGCCAAGCTGCTCGCCAAGGCGCTCGGCGGCACACCCGAACAGCAGGCGGCGGCGCTGAAGAACCTGACGCTTCTGACGCCCGACGTCCAGGCATCCGAAGCATGGCTCGGCGGCGGCGAAAAGGCTGGTGCTGCCAAGATCCTCAAGGATACCGCCACCTTCCTGAAGGAGCAGGGCAAGGTCAGCGAAGTGCTGCCGAGCTACGCAGCCTTCGTCACCGCTGACGCGCTGGCCAATCCGAGCAACTAAGCCGTTTCCGCCGGAAACGCTGGCGCGACCCCGCGCCGGCGTCCTCATTTTCAAAGAGACCTGACATGCTCAAAGTCGATCACGCGAGCGTCTATTTCCAGTCACGAGACGGCCGGACCGTTCATGCACTCGACCGCGTCTCGCTCGCCATTCCCGAAAACAGCTTCGTCGTCGCGCTAGGCGCCTCCGGCTGCGGCAAATCCACCCTGCTCAATGCCATCGCGGGCTTCCTGCCGTTGTCGGAAGGCGCGATCACCCTGGACGGGCGACCCGTCACATCACCGGGTGCCGATCGCGGTGTCGTGTTCCAGAAGGACACGCTGCTGCCCTGGAAGACCGTGATCGACAACGTCGCCCTCGGCCTGAAATTCGCCGGCGTGCCGAAAGGGGCCCGCCGCGAGCGCGCCGAACAGCTGTTGCACCTGGTCGGCCTCAAGGATTTCGCCGCCGCCTTCCCCTATGAGCTCTCCGGCGGCATGCGCCAGCGCGTCGGTATCGCCAGGGCGCTCGCCACCGAACCGGCCGTGCTCCTGATGGACGAGCCTTTCGGCGCGCTCGACAGCCTCACCCGCGAACAGATGCAGGAGCTTCTGGTCTCGATCTGGAAGGAAACGCATACGCGCATCTTCTTCATCACCCACTCGATCGAGGAGGCGCTGTTTCTCGGCACGCAGGTCGTGGTGATGTCGCCGCGCCCGGGCCGCATCGTTGCTCGCTTCGACCTCGATTTCGTCCGTCGCTTCGCCGAGACGGGTGAGGCCAGGGCGGTGAAGACATCGCCTGAATTCGCCGATCTGCGTGAAGAGATCCGTGACATCCTGCATGGATCGGAAGAGCTGAGGAGTGCCGCCGAATGAGCGATTTCACCGAAACCGGCCGCGTCGTCATCGGCTCGCCCGCCGACCAGCCGAAACTCGTCAAGATGAAGGGCTTCGGCGCCGGCGAAAAGCCGACCGTGCTGATCAGCATCGCAACCGCGCTGGTGTTGCTGGCCGCCTGGTGGCTCGTGGCCAAACTGGCGCTGGTGCCGCATCTCTTCCTGCCGACGCCGCAGGAGGTGTGGACGCAGGTGGGGGCGATCTACAATGACGGCTATGCCGGCGCCTCGCTCTACGAGCATGTCTCCGCAAGCCTCTTCCGCATCGTCACCGCTGCCGCCATCGCCGCCGTGGTGGGCATTCCAGTCGGCTTGCTGATGGGGTTGAACCGCTGGATCAAGGGCGTGCTCGATACGCCGATCGAATTCTACTGGCCGCTGCCGCCGCTCGCCTATCTGCCGCTGATGATCATCTGGCTCGGCATCGGCGAGACCTCGAAGGTGACGCTCTTGGTGCTCGCCATGTTCGCACCGATCTGCCTTTCGGCTCAGGCCGGCGTCCGCTCGCTGCCGATCGAGCGCGTCAACGCCGCACGCTCGCTCGGTGCCCGGCCCTTTCAGACCCTCGTCAGCATCGTGCTGCCCTCGGCGCTGCCCGAAATCCTGACGGGGCTGAGGATCGCGCTCGGCATCGGCTGGGGCACGCTGGTCGCAGCCGAGCTGATCGCCTCCACCCGAGGGATCGGCTACATGATCATGTCGGCGTCGCAGTTTCTGGCGACCGACGTGGTCTTCGTCGGCATCGGCATCATCGCCGCCTGCGCCTTCTCCTTCAGCGCCGCAATCCGCATCCTGGAAGCCGTGCTGGTGCCATGGAAGGGGAAGAGCTAGCGATCGCGACAGTTCATCCCCCATTTGCAGGGATCGGCTACTCTACCCGTGAGCAAGGTTCGACCGCCGTTGCCAGGCGGCGGGCCGATGCCTAGATTGCGATGCCGCAGAACAGACCGAATGGACCGCAGATCGTGAATGTCGACGATACCTTCCCCTCCCCGGCGCAGCTGAGCGGCACGCGCCGCCGGCCGCTGGTCGCGATTATCGGTGGCGGCATTTCGGGCGCGGGTGTTGCCTATCACCTGGCGCTCGCGGGGCGGGATCGGCCGCCTGCCGTCACCGTCTTCGAGCCGCGCGCCGAGCTTGGCCGTGGCCTCGCCTACGACACCAATGACCCCGCGCACCGCATCAATGTACCGGCAGCCAGAATGAGCCTTCTGCCGGAGCATCCCGGAGACTTCCTCGAATGGATCGAGCTCAACGATGCCATCGCCGACGACCCCGCCGCACGCCGCGCGGATGGGGTGATCTTTCCGCGCCGTGAGCTGTTCGGCCGATACGTTGCATCAGCCTTGCGGCCGCTGGTCGAGACCGGCGCCGTCAGGCACCGGCGGGCGGTTGTGACCGATGTCGAGCGCGACGGCGCCTTCTGGCGGATTTCCGATAGCCAGGGTGGCCAGACCTTTGCCGATTATCTCGTCATCGCGACAAGCCACCCCTCGCCCTCCCCACCTTCAGCGTTGGTGGCGCTTGCCGGTCACCCAAAATTCGTCGCCGATTCCACCGTGCCGGGCGCGCTTGATGCCATCGACCCAGATGATCGCCTCCTCGTCGTCGGCAACGGGCTGACGGCCGCCGATGTGGTGGCGTCGCTAGAGATCACGGGACATCGCGGCCCGGTGACGTCGATCTCACGGCGAGGCTTGAGATCGCGCGGCCATCCGGCGGTCGCGCAGGATCCGTTTGGTGCGTTCGAGACGGTGCCGGTCGAAAGCGCCACGCAGCTCTTGCGCCTCGTGCGCCGCACCATCCGCGAGGCCGAGCAAGCGGGGCTCACATGGCATGCGGTGCTGGATCAGGTGCGCGGTCACGGGCATGCGATCTGGCGGCGGCTGCCTGTGTCGGAGCGCCGCCGCATCGTCCGCCACCTTCGCCCCTTCTGGGACGTGCACCGTTTCCGCATCGCGCCGCAGGTGGAGGAGGTGCTCGACCGCGCGGTCGCCAACGGCCGCATGGAAGTGCTGGCCGCCTCCGTCGCGAGTATTAGGCGCGAGGGCGATGACATCGGCGTCGCACTGCGACGGCGCAACGGTGAACGCTTGGAGCGGGTTTACGATGCGATCGTCGTCACCACGGGTCCGGCCCATGGCGGTATCTTGAACAGCCAGCCGTGGCTGGCGCGGCTACGCGATCTCGGCCACCTGCAGCTGGACCCGACCGGGCTGGGCATCGCCTGCAACCTCTCGTCAGAGGCGCTTGCCGGCGACGGGCGACCGGATTCGACATTGCTGATTTCGGGCCCCTTGGCGCGCGGCGCGTTCGGCGAGCTGATGGGCCTGCCGCAGATCACCGAACACGCGGTCTTCGTCGCCAGCGAACTTGATCAAAAAGTCGAGAAAGATCTCGAACAGGATTGATATCGCTTGATAAACGATAGTTCCACTATCGAGCGGCGCCGTCGGCGAATGCCTCAAGCTCCGGATCGAAATCGACCTCGACGACATTATTGAAGACGGCGGTGGCGATCATGAGGCCGGCGAAGGCGACAAGATCGACCAGCGTCTTGGCGTCGTAGCGCTGCTTCAGCGCAACCCAGATTTCGCTCGGGATGGCATTGGAATCGGCGACGATCGCCTTGCCGAATCCGTCGAGCAACGCCTCTTCCTCGGAGAGCTCAAGAGCATCCGGATCAAAGCCGTTGTTGATCAGCGCGCGGCGGAAGAAGGTGATGGCGATCTTCGACTTGCAGGCCTTCGAAATCGCGTGGGAGAAGATCCAGATCGGCCGGTCGCTGATCGCGGCCAGCTCGGCGCGCAGCGTGAACCATTCCGCGTAGATGCGATGTGCCTGAGGTGAATGCAGCAGCGTCCGCTTCATGTTGGTCATCCGACCGCGAACCCTGACTTCCTCGTCGTGGGCCGAGCGGATCTCCTCGGAAGCGGTGTCGTAATCGATTTGCGGAATGTGGCTCATGTCTTGGTGCTCGTTGGATCATGTCGATGCCAAGCTGTTAGCCCAAAAGCGCATGCCGTGGAAAGCGACAAGCAGCCGCGCCTGATCACACAATCTGGAGAAAGTTGCCCGTGCCCTAAGCCGCGTGGGTCTGCGACGCAAACGACGGATGCGCTAGGCTGAAGCGGTTGCGGCCTCCGCTCTTGGCGGCGTAGAGCGCGCCGTCGGCGGCCGCGAAGATGTCCTTTGGCGCAAGATAGCCCGCGGCGAGCGCCACGCCGACCGAGCCGCCGATGTCGATATGGCGGCCATCCTCGTCGCAGGATGCGGCAAGCGCGCTGACGATGGAGCTCGCGATCCGTGCCGCCTCGTCGCTCGACCCACAGCGATGGAGCACGGCGAATTCGTCGCCGCCGATGCGCGCCACAAGCTCGGCGCCGCCGAGCACGGATCGCAGGCAATTGGCCGCCACGCGCAGGCATTGGTCTCCGGCCTGATGGCCGAGCCGGTCGTTGACCTGCTTGAAACCGTCGAGATCGATGAGGAACAGCGCCACGCTCTGCCTGGACGCTTCGGTCGCGCACAGCCTCTCGAAGGTGGATTGGAACTGAACCCGGTTCGGCAGGCTGGTCAGGAGATCGAACTCGGCGAGATAGCGGATCTCGTCGAAGAGCTTCTTTTCGGCGGTGATATCCTGCTTCATTCCGAAGATGCGGACCGGGCGGTCGCCCTCGCATTCGACGGTGGCGGTGATGCGGATCCAGCGATGGTTGCCCTTGGCCGTGATGATCTCCGCGTCGAGGCTGAAGCCGGATCGCTCCTTGATGGCCCGATCGCGCAGCATGGTCAGCTCGATGCGCGACCGCTCGGTATAGAGCTTGACAGTCTCGTCGCGGCTGAGCGGGTGGCCGATCGGCAGATCGAAGAGCTCGTAGACCATGTCGGTCCATGCTAGCGTCTCGTCCGGGAGATTGCATTCCCACACGCCGATGCGGGCGGCGCGCGACGAGTGATCGAACAGCTTCTTCAGATGGACGAGTTCGGCGGACTTATCGGCGGAAAACGCGTCGGCGCCGATCTCGCGGCGATCAGGACGAGCGGATAGGCGTCCCGTAAGCCGTGACCTGACTTCGCGTACAATCGATGAAAACATTCGCCGCCTCTGCCATGCAAGAAGGCGATCATGCCTTCGACTTCGCATATTCTTCAGCAAAGGTTGATGTTGTACTCCAGCGAGCGTTTTCCCACTAAATTATAATGGAAACAGATGATCGTGCCTAAGGAAACGTTAACGCGCGGCTTAGCCGAATGACGACTTCGTGCCGTGGCAAATCATCTTGCTGAACGGCGCGAGGAAGCTGATTTTTCCGGTGTCTCGGTCCGATCGTCGCGGTCCGCTTCGCGCATGATCCGGCCCATCGTCTTCAAGCGCTCGATCAGGTCGCTGCCATCAGCGGAGGCTCGCGTCCGCTCCAGCAACTGATACTCGCGGGCCGCCTGTTGCCAATGCTCGCCGCCGCGCCCATCGGGCCGACCTTCCGCTTCCCACAGCGCATAGGCGCGCTGCTTGATCCAATCGTCTTTACTCAAAAACATGAAAGACCTCGAACAACGGATTATGAAAATCAATGGATCCGAGGCTGACAAATGGAGCTTAGCAAGTCGTTACTTCGGCACGACTTTCATCGTCCCCGTCGCAATATTATCGGTTAAGCTCGGTCTCGATCATCTCTCCTTGCTAACGGGCGTCTTCCGGTAGCCAGGAGCGGTAGAGCGGGTGGTCGGGAAGGATCGGCAGGGATGTCGGAAGTCCGGTGCGTTGCGAGTGGTAGGCGGCGGTGACCAGTTCCAGCGAATTGCGTGCGTCGGCAAGCGTCACCGGCGGCTCCTCGTTGCGGACCAGCGCCTGATGGAAGAGTTCGAACTGGCGGGTATAGCCGTCCTCCTTGACCTCGTAGCGGGCGAGCGCCGCATCCACTTTCTGCTGGTGCTCCTCGTTGCCCGCCTTGAAGCTCCAGGGATCGCGACCCATCGTGTAGGGCTCGATGATGCTTTCGGCCACCAGATCGCGGAAGCAGAAGCGCAGGCGCGAAATCTCCTCGCGCGAGCCGAGCGTCATCGACAGGCTGGCGAGCGATCCATTCTTCATCTTCACCGACAGCGCTGCCGTATCCTCGACTTCGATCGGGTTGACCAATGTGGCGCCGAAGGAGAAGAGCTCGGCGCAGGGGCCGTGGATGTAGTTCAGCATGTCATGAGCATGGATCGCGTGGCCAAGCAGACCGCCGCCAAGCTCGGTTGCCCATTTGCCGCGCCAGGGCACCGCGTAATAATCGGGCCCGCGCCACCAGTGGGTTTCGATCGTCGTCAGGAACGCCTCGCCGGTGAGGCCGAGCTCGATCAGCATCTTCAGCTTCTGAAGACCGGAGCCATAGCGATACTGGAAGATCGGCATCAGCTGCGGCCCGTTGGCCTTTGCCACGATGCCGGCCATCTCGTCGACTTCGGCGATCGAACCGAACAGCGGCTTCTCGCAGATCACGTGCTTGCCCGCCTCGATCGCCTTGCGGCAGAGATCGAAATGGGAACTCGGCGGCGTGCAGATGTCGATGATGTCGAGATCGGCGCGGGCGATCATCGCCTCGGCATCCTGCGTGTATTCAGCGATGCCGAACTCCTCGCACAGCGCCTTGCCGCGATCGGCATCGAGCGAGCACAGAACCACGACCTCGAACAGCTCCTTGTTCCAGCCGAAGCCGGACAGGTGGCGCGAGGCGATGCCGGCGCCGATCACGCCGACGCGAAACTTCCTGCTCATCTCAGCGCCCTCCGACCGGAGCTTGACCTTGGCCGATCCTCACCGCATTTGCCTGCGCCTCGAGCGACAGCCGGCAGACCTCGTAGACATGCGCCTGCGGCATCGCAGTCTCGGTGCGGTCGCGCACATCAGCCAAAAATGCCTCGAAATAGTCGAGCTTCTCGTCGCTGCAATCGATGTGGGTCATCTCCTTGCCGTTGACGAGGAAGAGGTGATCCTTGCCGGGGCGGCCAGAGATGTCGATATACTTGCGCAGCTCGATATAGCCCTCGGTCCCGAGAATCGTCAGACGACCGTCGCCCCATGTCGGCAACGCCTCGGGCGTGAACCAATCGACGCGGACGTAGCCGGAGCCCTTGTCGGAGCGCAGGAGCACCTCGCCGAAATCCTGGAAGGCCGGTCGGTCGGGCATGCCGAAATTGCCGACCGAGCTTGCGGCGACCGTGGCCGATGTCGAGCCGGTGTAGAACAGGAACTGATCGACCTGGTGCGAGGCGATATCGACGATGATGCCGCCGAATTTCTCCGGGTCGAAGAACCAGTCGGGCCGGGTCGGCAGTTGCAGCCGGTGCGGCCCCATGCCGAGCGTCTGGATGACCGTGCCGATGGCGCCAGATTGGACGAGCTTGCCGGCCTTGACGGCGGAGCGCACGCAGTGGCGTTCGGAAAAGCAGATCGAGAAGATGCGCCCCGTCTCGGCCACCGTGTCCTTCACCGCCTGCAACTGCGCCGATGTCGTCACGCCGGGCTTGTCCGTCATCACGTCCTTGCCGGATTTCATGGCGCGGATGGCGAGATCGGCCCGGTCGGCCGGGATCGCCGCGATGCAGATCACGTCGATCGAGGGATCGGCCAGCAGCTGCTCCCGGTCGATCTGCGGCGCATCGGGATAGGTCTTTTCGAACATCTCGCGAATGGCGGGAACGGATGTCTTCGGGCAATAGCCGACGAATTCGGCGCCGGCGGCGAGCAATCCCTTCACATGATCGAAGGTATGCCCATGGTCGATCCCGACAACGGCAAATCTCAACATAGAAACGCGTCCTCCTCACTTGCAGCGCGAAGCCCAGATCTATCAGGCTTCACTGCACTCCTCGTGACAAGACAGACAGCGAAAGCGATAGGCTGTCAAGATCGGACGATCCGGTTGGATTGCCAATAATCAACCTATCTAATTGTTTTTAAATCATGATATTTTGTATCTAAATAGTTATTTACTGACGCAATTGCCGCGCCAGACGCTTTAGTCCAACGCCGGCTGACGACAGCTAGCCGCACACCGCCCAAAGATAAGAGCGCGTGCATTCAAAATTGCTTGCAATTTATGCTATGCCTGCCAACGTCAACAGAACGACTGCATTACGAGAAGCAGGCCCTCCCCAATCTCGAGCGGAGACGCAATACTGGCGATTGTAGGCGCGGCAATTTGGCGTTGGGACCTCAACCCATCGGCCCGTTGGTTGCGAGATAATGGTCGTTCTCCTTATGCTGCCTATAGTGCCCACGTACCCGATGTTATCGGTCGACGACCGCCCCGAAAGGAGTTGACGCCTTGTTCAACCTCATAATGTTGTACGACGGGTCCGACTGGCAGGTGCCGCTCAATGCGATCCGCACGGCAACCTTCCCCCTAGCGCGTCTATTTGAGTATACGATCCCCGACATAGAGGGGCAGTTCACACCCGTGGTCCCTTCCTCGTTGGCGCGCCTCGCAGGTCTCCCAACGGTATTCATGACCGAGCTTCAGTCGGACCGACAGAAGCCGGGCGGAACAGTTCGGGTGAAGATCGGTCGGGTTTTCGCCTTGTCCATCGAGAGCACCGAGATCCGGTACTCCTTCGTGATTGAGCGTGATTTCGGTCCTCGTACAGTTCCCGATCTCAAGCCGTTCGAGAACGCCTTCGGGATGGGAAAGCTTGAGATCCATCGAAGCCATTGGGCAGTCAAGAGCCATGATGTTGTCGGCGCGCTGCGGGCAGCCGATCTTCTGACTGAAAATGAAGATTGGCCTGCCCCGGCGCCGAGCCTCGCAGTGCCGTTGAATCCAGCTCCACCGTTGCCAGTGGAGCCAAGGCCAGCATCCACCGTTGTCGAGAACCTTGAACAGTTCATGCAGGTCGTGATGACGTTGCAAGTGCCTCCTGATCACGAAGTTTTCTATCGGGGCCACTCGGACTCACGCTACAAGCTCGAGCCATCCCTCTATCGGAAGACGGCCTCGGGCGAGTATAAATATCTTCAGAACGAAGCGCGCATGATACTGGAACTCTTGAGTGCCCAGTCCTCTGCGTTCAGCAGTGACGCGTATATGCTGGATCGACTTGTGCGTATGCAGCATTTTGGACTGCCAACACGACTGCTCGACGTGACGTCGAATCCGCTCGTGGGGCTCTATTTTTGCTGCTCCACGGCCAAATTCGACCAATCCAATCACGAAATAGACGGGGAGGTCATCATCCTAACGACGCCAAAGGAGCAAGTTCGCTTCTTCGAGTCCGACACTGTTAGCTGCATCGCAAACCTCGCTATGCTCGAGGAGCAGGCGAAAGAGCGCTTGGACACCAGCCGGCCCCACAAGGCGTTCAACCGACTACCTGAGTGCGGGAGGCTGCTGCACTTCATCAGACGTGAGAAGCCGTATTTCGAGGCCCGCATAGTGCCGAGCGATCTGGAGAGCATTCAATTCGTTCGCGCCCGAAGCACACATGAGCGTATCATGTCGCAATCAGGCGCCTTTCTCATCTTTGGTAAAGACGCTGTCCTTCCTGAGACCGGGCACAGCGGGCTTAACATCAGGCGCGTCACGGTGAGAAACAAGCAGTCGATCCTCGAGCAGTTGGCCAAGCTAAACATCAAGTCGAGCACAATCTACCCTGGCCTCGAAAAGACCACTGCTGAGATTGCGAAACAATACGAGCTCCTCGGATAAACCATCCGATCAGCGTCGGAGGGTGGGCTATGTCGATCTTTGAGAGAGGGCATGCGGGAGCGGAACTCTCAGATTATCAGAACGTCACCATCAGTCGCGCATTCACACCCTGATCGACGACATCACGCGACAAAGCCGCATTGTATGACAGGCCGAGTCTCGCATTGTCCGAGATCAGGGCATCGAAGCCGAGCTCGATGAGCGCCGCGTTCCTGGTTGCTGTGAGCCCGGTCACGCCGAAGGACGAGCCGCCGGAAAAGGCGACGACGTCGACCGGCGCGAGATCGCCGAAGGCATAGCGCCAGCCGATCATTCCTCTGGCTTCGACCGTAACGTCCTCGATGGAAAAGGCGGAGGTGGTTCGTAGGCCCAAGGTGGTGAGTCCGACATTGTCGTTGCCATCATCCACCTGGAGTGCGGCATCCCCGCCGGTTTCAGTGAAGCCATTGGAGCGCACGTTGACATAGGCGGCGCCGGCGAATGGTTCGAGCGTTGCCTGACCGAGGTCTATCGCGTATCCGGCCTCGCCGAAGATCTGGGCGGTGGCCGCCGAATAATCGGCCGAGAGCCTTTCGTTGAACCCGGGGAAGACGACATCACGTTTCGTATCGAGGTCGTGCCAGGTGTAGGCAAGGCCGCCTCTGACCCTGACCTGGCCGAAGTCCGCTCCGGCATAGGCCGCGATGTACCAGTCGTCACTGTTCGCGCGGGCATTGCGACCGTCATCGTCGAAAGACGATCTGCTATAGCCGCCGGCGAGGCCGATCCTGACGGTATCGCTCATTTCACCATCGCCGCCGAGGAAGAAGCCGCCGATGGAGCGGTCGAGAGCGGATGCTTCCGAGGTTGCGTCGCGGGTGGCCCATGATCCCACGCCTTGAAGCCAGAAGCCGTTTGCGGCCTCTTGGGCCCGCGCCGTCTGAGCGGTTCCATAAAGACGGTCGTTGATCGTATCTCTGATGAAGCGGCTATCGTCGATCATTGAGGAGCGGATGGATGCGTAGCTCTGGCCGGAGAGCTGATCGAGGGCCGTGTCGATGGCAGTCGTCGAGACCTGCCCCACGATGGCGTCGAAAACAGCATTGCCCGAGCCCAATGACTGCACGCCGGTTCCCGTGCCGATCCGCGCGAAGCTCCGCGCCGCGATGGCGGATGTTATGGGCTGGCCGTTATAGGTCACGTCGAGATATCCGCTGGACGCATCGTAGGCGAAGGCGAGGTCAGCCAGCGGGAGCTGCTGCGGCGTGTTGGCGAAGAGACCGCTGACGCCGCCGGTGGCCGTGATCAACGTGTAGCGGGCGGGGCGAAAGAACGAGCCGACGAGATTGAGCGACGAGCCGCCGATCGTCGCCACGCCCGTGACATCGAGAAGATCGCTCGTCCCCACAAGGCCCGCATAACCGATGTCCGCGCGATAGGTCGCGCCGGGCGCCAGCAGCAGATTGCCCGCGATGGAGAGCACGCCGATATCGTGGCCGGTGCTGCCGGGCGAGATGAAGCCGCCCGCGTTTACCGTCGTCGACGGCAAGGTGCTGTCATAGCCGGCGATCGTGCCGCTGGAATTCACGGTGAGCGAACTGGAACTCGACAGGTCCATGCCGTTGATGGCGAGAGTACCGCCATTGACGATTGTCGCACCGGTGTAGGCTGCCGTTCCCGAAAAGACCTGTGTCCCGGCGCCGGTCTTGACGATACCGAGCGGACCGGCGGAGAAGCTGCCCATAAACGCGACTTGCCGCCACGCCGCCGTATCGATGGTCAGCGTCGCCGCACCGCCCGACGTTCCAACGTCTCCGGAACCCGCGAGGGAGCCGATCGTCGCCACATGTCCCAGGAGGTCGAGGCTGCCGTTTACGACAAAGCCGCTCGTCGGCGACAGCACATTGTCCGCACCCGCCTGCAAGGTGGCGGCGGATTTGATCGTCGTATCTCCGGTGTAGCTGTTTGCTCCGCCAAGGGTGAGCAGGCCGCTTTGCAGCGTCAGCGCGCCGCCGCCCCTGATCGCGCCCGATATGGTCGTGTTGCTTGCGCCGACGGCCAGTTCGCCGTCTGAAATCAGTATGCCGCCAAGCAGCGTCGCGCCGGTCGAAAATCCGAGAAAGGTCGAGCCGCCGGTCTGCAACCCGTCCGCGCGCGTGGCGCCGTCACCGCTCAAGCCGCCACTGATCGCGCCACCGTTGATGATCGAAAGGTCGCGGCCGATAATGCCGACGCCACCCGCGCCCGCCGCCCCAGGCGTGCCAGAAGCACCGCCCGATCCACCGGCTCCGCCAGCGCCGCCCGTGACCGTCGCGCCTGTGCCGATCGTGATCGCGGTCGGGACAGTTGCGAGGAACCCAGGGCCGCCCGCACCGCCGGCGCCGCCGGTGGATCCCGGCGAGCCTGAAGCCGCACCGCCCGCGCCCCCTGCCCCACCCGAAATCGTGGTGCCCGGTGCAACGTCGTACGGGACGCGCTCTTGTGCTTGCGAATGGACCGGCACAGCGAAGGCGGCGGTGCAGAGCAGGAGTGCCAGCGGAATTTGGAGACAATGGAGAGGCGGCGCCCCGGCGATATGCTCGCGGTGGCCGGTCTTGCGATGACGAAATAAGCGCCAACGATTGATAATGGACGTGTCCCCTCTGCCCAGAATCACAAGGTAAAAAAGTATTTTCTAATTGTCTAATGGATAGAGGCAGAAATCTCGATTCGGGAATGCCAATTTATCGTGATGGTAAATTTCGATGGCCGGCACGCGGGCCTATCGAAAAAGATTTCATCCGGCCGGCACGGGCCGACCGACAAATGGCGCTTGGCACGAGATATGCATCATCATCTTCGGGTTCCTTTGCTTGGAGGGAAGAATGACGGCTTTGGTCACTGACATCGTGAGTGCCACCGGACAGCTTGAGACCGCCATCCTGAACGCGACGATTGCGTCGCCGGATATATGGATCGGTTCCAAATCCATGAAAACGAAAGCAAAACTGCTTCCGCACGTGCTTGTGCAGCAATATCCCGAACTGTCCGAGATCGAATGCGAGCTGCGCGGACTGTTCGAGACATGCTCAAAGGCGATTGACCGGAATTCGATCAACCCCGTGGTTGCAAAAGCGGCAATCTCGCTTGCGCACGAATATCAGGCAGTCATCGAGGGACTGCGCCGCTAATTTTAGAGGCGCGTCCAGATCAGCGAACGGCAGATGACCTTCATCGTGCAGCCGCGCATCTTCACCGTGTCGCCGGAGACGGTCAGCACGCCATCGAACGTCTTCTTGCTGTCGGGTTCGATGATCGTGCCGGTGAAATTGCCGTTCTCGCCGGTAAACGTGCCGATCTTCTGGCCGGCATGATCGCCAGTCTTCATAGTGATGCAATAGCCGTTGCCGCATTCCGAAATCGTCGCCGTCGTCCCGACCTGCGTCTTCCAGACGCCAACCACCGGCTCCTGCGCCAAGGCCATCGGCGTCAACGCCAGCTGCGTCACGAGCGCCAGGGGCGCTGCGATTGAAAAGAGCGGTTTCATGGGATGCTCCAATGAAAGAACACAAGGGATAAAACACCAGCGTTGGCGGCGTTTCCTTGGGTTCTGGTTGTGTTTTGACCG